>CALFPI010000179.1 GCA_937919035.1 uncultured Gemmatimonadaceae bacterium | reverse complement strand
GGCACTGACAGAGCCCTTTGATGTGCGCGTTTCGTTGTGTGCTGCAGATTCAACCGCTTGTGTCGTCTTTTTCCGGGACACCCATTCGGCTGGCATCGAAGCAGGGGGCGTCGCCTCCTTTCGTGTCCCCTGGCAGCGGTACGGCGAATCAGTGTTTCTCGTGGAAGTCGACCCCGATGATGAGATCTCCGAGGAGATCGAAAGCATCGACAACCGCACCTTCCAGGCCGTCCGCCTGCTGCCAGCAACAGGGATCGTCATCTTCCCGAACCCCTACCAGCCCACACGGGATCCGTTCCTGCGCTTCAGCGGCGTGCCATTGTTTTCGCGCTTGCGCCTGTTCCGCTCAGGGGGCGAGCAAGTATGGCTCGGCTTCGAAGAAGACCAGGGTCAGACAAGCCACGAAATCCACTGGCAGGGCGTGAACACGGCGGGTTTCGCCGTCAGCCCTGGTATTTATATCTACGATCTGCGCAGCTTTGAGGGGAATCTGCTCGAACGGGGCAAGATTGCCGTGGTGCGCTGATGCAGCTCATGAGAGATCATCACGTGCGCATCCTGCCACTGGTATTGCTGGCTGGCGTCACGCTGTTGCTGCTGCAACCGGCGCAGGCAAGAGTCACGACCGCTCAGGGCGTGGCCGCCGCCCGGCAGCTGCTGGAACTCGAAGCCATGGAACCCCGGTTCTGCGGTACGGCGCTGGCTGTCGCCGCCGCCGAAGCCCGACAGGGGGCTGATCCGCTTGTGAGCCGCCTGTTGGCAAGTGCGCTGCAACGCCCGTCACAGGAACACGAACTTGTGTCGCCTTCGGGGCATTTTCGCGTGCACTACGACATGTCAGGCCGTGATGCCGTCGACGATGTGGACGAAGACAACAACGGCATTCCGGACTACGTCGACCGTACCATGGCCATCGCGGACAGCTCCTGGGAGTTGCAGATCAACGTCCTTGGATATCGCACACCGCCGTCCGATGGGGGTGCCGGTGGCGGCGACGAGGTCGACATCTACATCGTCGATCTGGGTCGTCGGCAGAACTACGGCATCACCTACCCCATGACGAGCGGTGCCACCGGGCCGTCGTACCTGGAGGTGGACAACAACTTCACCGACGCCATCTTCGGCAACACATTCATCTGCCCGGGCTTCAGCGGCACGCGCGAAGAAGATGCCCTGCGGGTGACGCTGGCCCACGAATTCTTCCACGTCATTCAGTTCGGCTACTATCAGGGCAGTGACGGCAGTTGGTGGCAGGAAGCGTCGGCGACGTGGATGGAAGATGTCGCCTATCCCGAACTCAATGATTACCTGCAGTACGTCTGCTCTTTCCTCCTGTTTCCAGGGCGCGCCATCGACAGCGGCATTCCCTCCGCCGACTTCCACTCCTATGGCGCGGCAGTCTTCGCGCACTTTCTCGACCAGCGCTTCGGCCGCGACGTGATCCGCTGGATCTGGAATGAACACAGCAGTAGGCGCAGTGCCCGCCTCGACAACTTCGACAGTGCTTTGCGCAACTACAGTGGCACCGTGCTTGGCGTCGAGAACGTCAGTGATTCCGGTATCGAAGCCGCCTACAGCGAGATGGGTGTATGGTCGTGGTTCGTCGGCGATCGTTTCCGCGAGGGTTTCTTCGCCGAGGGGGACCGCTATCCGTCCGAGTTTGTCGACTCCTTCCCGGTGGCCGCGAAAGTTGCTGTCAGCGATTCGGGCCGACTCGATCATATGTCCCGCGTCTACATCCGCCTCGAACCCTCTCTGCTTCCCGGTGGGGCGACCATTGATACCGAGCTGGCCCGTGGCCGCTGGCGCCGGCATCTGCTGCTGGTCTCCGCGGACAGCGTCGAAGTGCGCAGCCTCGGGGATACCGGTGGTATCTCGCTGGCCGGTTGGGATGCGTGGGAGGACGTCATTCTTGTGATCAGCAACGTCGACGTCATCGGTATTGGCTATGACTACGAGGTGATCGTTACCTATGATCCTGAGTTGGTCGATGGCCCGGCCCCCGGTGCTCTGGTACTGGAGACGGGGGTGCCCAACCCGTTCCGGCCAGGCCTTCATGGCGTGACCTTTATCACCTTCGAACTCGACCGGGCGAGCGTGCAGACGCAATTGACCTTGTTCGCCGCCGACGGCGCCCTCGTACGCCAGTTCAACCTGGGCTCCCGCTCCGCCCGTCGACATTCCGTCCGCTGGGACGGCACCAACGAGGACGGCTCCTTCGTCGCGTCGGGGATCTACTATGCCGTGCTGCAGGCCGACGGCGTGGAGCGCCGCAAACCGCTGGCGGTGATACGCGATCGCTGATTGACCCATCATCAGGCTTGCCGGCACAGGGAAATCATCGGTATACTTGTGATCCAGTGCTCATTTGCGCCCTAGTCGACCAGGCCTTCCGTGATCAAACGAGTCTCCCCAGACGATTTCCTCGACGAAGATGATCCGGCCTTCACCGGAGCCATCGACGACGACCTGCTGGACTTCCCCCGTTCTCCAGACGCCCCAGATGATCTGGCAGACCACCCTACGGCCCATCTGCCTGGGGACCACAGCGACAACGACATAACCGAGGCACAGGACGCACCCCCAGCCGCAGGACGCGGCGCCGGCAGGTCAACGGCACAGGATGTGCCCGGATTCATCCGTTACCTCGAACGCGGCCTGCTGGCGGACACCATCGTACATCGCCAGACCATCCCGCCACGCCCCGAGAAGCGCGTCATCGACATATCTCATCTCGGGCCCCGCGTCGCCCGCATCATGGAGGCCGCCGGCATCGACGGCCTGTGGTCGCATCAGGAAGAGGGCATCCGCCAGCTGCAGGCGGGCCGCAACGTCGTTGTTGCCACGCCGACCTCCTCCGGCAAGACGATGGTCTACAATGCCGCCGTCCTCGATGATCTCATGCAGCATCCTGCCGGCTGCGCCATCTACATCTTTCCCTTGAAAGCGTTGGAACAGGACCAACTCGGCGAACTGCGTTCGGTGCTGGGCAACTTGTCCTGCAGTCTGACGGCTGAGATCTACGACGGTGACACCAAGCCGCATCTGCGCGAGAAAATCCGCAAGCAACCGCCCAACATTCTCATCACCACACCCGACATGCTGCACTCCGGGTTGCTCGCCTTCCACGAAGCCTGGGAGGAGGTGCTGAAGAACCTGCGCTGGATCGTCGTTGATGAACTGCACACGTACAACGGCATCTTCGGCTCCCATGTGCTGCACCTGTTCCGCCGACTCAACCGTCTGTGCAGTTGTTACGGCACCGAGCCGCGCTTCGTCACCTGCTCGGCGACCATCGGCAACCCCCAACAACTGGCGGAGCGGCTCTTCGGGCGGC
>CALFPI010000178.1 GCA_937919035.1 uncultured Gemmatimonadaceae bacterium | reverse complement strand
TAAGAATCAGCGTTTACGCCGCAAGGTTTCAGGCACCAATCCCCCCAGCAGCGCCGCTCCCATGAGCCCGATTCCGGCGATCACCACGGGCGCCAGGTGCAACCCCGCTACCTGTGCCACCTGACCGACGATCATCGGCCCTGCGGCACTGCCACCATCACCGATGAAGCGCCACATGCCGAGGAACTCTCCCCGGCCCCGTTCCGGTGCCAGATCCGCCCCCAGCGTCAACATGGTCCCCGAACCCAGACCATTGCCCAGGCCGATGGCCATGGTAACCAGAGCCAGCGTCCAGAAGCTGTTCGTCAGCGGCACCAGAGCCATGGCCAGCGACTGGATGATGAAGGAGGGCACGTAAGCCCATTTGCGACCGCGGCGATCCATGAGCTGGCCCGCAGGATAGAACATGAGCATGTCCGTTGCGTAGGACAGGCTGATGATGAGGCCCACCGAGCCGGCATCCAGACCCAGCACTTCCGCCGCAAAGAGGGGCACCACGGCATTGCGTGCGGCGCGAACCGTCTGCGCGCACATCTGCCCGGATCCGGCACTCACGAGCACCCGCCAATGACCGGCCAGCACCTGCCACACGCCCGCATGGGGCCGGGCCAGACGCTCCTGCCGCGACACATCCCGATCCACCCACAGAATCGCGGCCAGCACGCCGAGGGCGATCAACCCCGCCTGCACAGCGAAGGGCGCCGTCAGCGATACCCACTCCGCCATGGCGCCACCGATAACGGGTCCGCCGAAGCCGGAGATCCGACCGATACCACCCATGACGGCATTGGTCCGTCCCCGGCGCTCGATCTCAACCGTTTCGGTGATGTATGTGTGCCGGGCAATGTTCCACAGGGCCATCGTCAGACCGAGCAGCAACTGCACGACGAGTGCCTCCGTCAGCGTGCGCACCTGTGTCATGGCCAGAGCACAGAGCACCATGATCGTCCCCCCGACGATCATGGACCGGCGCACACCCAGACGACGCACAGCCATCCCTGCTGGCACATCAAAGGCCAGATTCCCCAGGCCACGAGCGGCCAGCACCAGTCCCACCATGGAGTACGAGGCGTCGAAGGACAGCGCAAAGAGCGGCAGCACGGGCAAAATCAGACCACCGCCCAGGGCCATACACGCTGCCGGCACCCAGATGGACAGCACGACCTTGCGGTCGATGCCCCGCCGTGGAGAGGGTTGCGTCACTGGGCGTTGTGTTGGTTGCTGCGGAACGTTGCCGATTCGTACCAGGCGAAATCACGACTACCCGTATTTTGCCACCAGGCGTCGGCCAACTGCGCCAGGCGGCGCTTCGTGTCGGCGTGCCCGGCGTCGTCGGCAAGATTGATCAGTTCGTGGGGATCACGGGTCAGGTGGTAGAGTTCCTCCAGACCGGCGTCGGCGTCGCCGAAATAGCGCACATACTTGAAGTCCCGCGTGCGGGCGCCATAGAACGGGTGGATCCCCCAGTATGCGGCATAGTGCTCGAAGAAGACGATCTCCTCTGCCACCGGCTGATCACGAGCAAAGAGGCTGCACAGGTCTCCATGGGGAAAGGCCCCCACCGCATCAACCCCCGCCAGCGTACTGAGCGCCCCCGCCAGTTGCACCGAGGAGACGACGTCATCGACAACAGCCCGCACTGAGTTCTGGCCGGCGGCGAGTTTGAAGATGCAGGGCACGTTGTACAGTTCTTCGTAGGGCAATGTGCCCTTCTTGCTGATCCCGTGGGCGCCCATCATGTCACCGTGATCGGCGACAAAGAGCACGATCGTGTTGTCCCACAGACCGAGACGCTTGAACTGCCCGGCAACGCGCGAGAAGTGTTCATCCATCATGGCGATCATCGAGTAGTACCGCGCCAGCTCGTCACGCGCCTGAACCTCGTCACCGGCGCTGTGGCTGCCCTCGGCGTGCTCTTTCAGCCATGCCGGTTTGCTCGCGAAACTCTCCTCGTAGTAGCTGACAGGCAGCTGCAGTGCGGCGGGGTCGACGGCATGTCTGGGCTCATGCAGGAAAGGAGGGTGGGGCAGATTGGTGGAGAACGTGAAAAACAGGGGGCTCTCGTCGTCGGGCTCATAGCTCTGCAGCCAGTCCTCGGCGTCATCTGCCGCCACATAGTCGCGCCGCAACGTCTGTGGAACGTGCCCGATGCCACGCGCCTCTGCTTCGTCATCGGCGACGCGTCGCGTGTCGTGATCGATCCCCTCGTCGTAACCAAGCCTGTCCAGCGGCAGCCCGAAGTGACATTTGCCGAAGTACACCGTTCGATACCCCGCGTCACGGAAGACCTGGCCGATCGTGCGATCGCGCTGCGGATTCAGGCGATTCTGATGATCGTAAAACCCGTAGTTGACGACGACGCCGCACTGGTGTGGTGGCAGGCCGGTGATGAACGAAGCGCGTGACGGCACACACTGCCCGTGGGCGCTGATCATCTGCGTGAGGCGTACACCCTCCGTCGCCAGTGAATCAAGGAATGGCGTATCGGCGACCGGATCACCGGCGCAGCCCATTCGGCGCGCCTGCATCTGGTCACACATCAACAACAGTACGTTGGGCCGCGACGTCATCTCTCGCCTATCTCGCCTGCGTCACTTCTATCTCGCTCAGCAGGACCGCCGCGATCTCGCCGTAGAACGCTGTCAGATCGAGGGGGCGTTTCTCACCCCTGCCACGAAGGACCCTCAGGCTGCAGAGAGGAAAACGGCTCAGCCTGCGAGGATCTCCCACACCTTCTCCAGGTAGTACCGGTAGTTGGCCAGCGGCGTGCCATTGGGAATGCGGTGATCGAGAGCCAGCACACAGCCGCCGGTCTCCAGCATGGGCGGGATCTTGTATGCCAGCTCGGTGGTGATGTCCTGCTCCGTGCGCCGCAAGACATGCTTATCGAGGCCGCCGTAGAATGCCAGACGTGTACCGTATGTCCGGCGGATGTCGACGATGTCCATCCCTGCTGCCGGCTCCATGGGGTGCATGCAGTTGACGCCGGCATCCAGAAACATGGGGATCACCGGCTGCATGTCGCCGTCACTGTCCTGATCAAACAGGCGAGCTCCACAGGTCTGGGCCACCTCCCATACACGCTTGTAGTACGGGGCAATGAACTCCGTCACCTGCGCCGGCCCTGCGAGGGGGCCGGACTTGCCTGCCATGTCCTCGTGCACAAACAGTAGATCGATGGCAACGCCGGCAGCGGCCACTTGTTCCAGGACCCGCACTGCCGTATCCCCCATGGTCTGCAGCATATCGTGCAGCAATTCGGGTTGCGAGTAGTACGAGACGCAGATCTCCTCCTCACCCATCAGTTGCCGCGGTTCATCAAAACCACCAGGCATACCGACGCAGACGACGCGTCCTGCCTCTGCGTGCGCCCGCGCCGCGGACGCCCAGCCTGCGGGCAGTCGGGCCTCGTCGTACTCGTACCACGACTTGATCGCGAGCCAGTCATCCATGGTAGCCACGGGATGACTCTGTGGCAGGGCCAGCGTCGCCAGCCCCTTGGGCATCTTCATCGTGCGCCCGAGTTCATCGCGGGTGATCAGGTACTCGTCCGTCTCTTCCAGCGTGACCGGCGTGTGGCCGCCCAGGCGCCCCGTGACCAGTGGCAGATGAGCGCGTTGTTCACAGCGATAACGGAAGGCGCTGAAATCCAGTTCTTCCGGTGTCGCTCCCTGATCCTCCCATTCCTCCTTCAACCCGACAATGGGTCCGAAGATCTCGGTGAACAGGGGCCGGTCGTTGCTGCGAAACGTCATGTGATCGAGAAACTCTTTGCGCCCTACGCTCGGCCGTCGTTCGATGGCCAGATCGGCATGGGTTCCCCACTTCAGCTTGCGTTTTGTGCCCGTCGTCATGCTACCAATTTCCCCGTCGTGCGCAGCCAGTGCAGAACAAACTCGGCAAAAAGCGAATTCGACCACGCGAACCATTCGCGGGTGAATGTCGCCGGATCATCCGGATGAAAACCCTCATGCATGTAGCCGGTACCACCATCGGTGCGTTCCAGCATATCAATGAGACCGTCCATCTCGTCGACGCTCGTCGATGTCAGCCCCTGCATGCTCAGGCTGATGTGCCAGACGTAACCTGCCGGTGTGTGCGGGCTGCCAATGCCACAGGCCTGTGTGCCGGCGTAGTAGTAGGGATTGCGCGCACTGAGAATCAACCTGCGGGTGTTCTGATAGATCTCATCATCGGCGGTGCAGGCACCGAGATAGGGCAAGGACAACAGGGACGGCACATTGGCGTCGTCCATGAAGTGGTGGTTGCCGAAACCGTCCACTTCGTAGGCGTACACCGGCCCGCCGATGGCCTCATCCTCGATCACGGCATGCGCCCGTAGACCCGCATCGATTTCGGCGGCCAGTCCCTCGGCCTGGGTCATAATCCTCTCGTCACCCCAGACCGTGCGCGCGATCTCCCCCAGATGCCCCAGAGTGACCATGGCGAAGAGGTTGGACGGCACGAGATAGCCATAGCGACAGGCGTCGTCACTGGGACGGAAGCCGGACCAGGTCATGCCGGTGGGTGCCACAGGTGCGCCCAGCCCGTCGTGACTCAGCGTGTCGCCCGGTGGGCAGTCCCGACGCTGAAAACGGTAGGGCGATCGTTCGACATGATCCTGCTCGGTCCGCCACAGATCGAGGATGACACCCGCGGCGCGACGGAAATCTTCGTCGAACACAGCGGTGTCGCCGGTGGCTTGCCAGTAGCGATGAGCCAACCGCAACGGGTAACAGAGCGAATCGATTTCGTACTTCCGCTCCCAGACCCAGTCGTTGGTTGCCGTTTCATCCGCCGCCCAGCAGGCGCCATTGGCTGTGCGATTGAAGGCATTGGCGTAGGGATCTATGAGGATATAGCCGATCTGCCTGCGGATCACGCCGGCAATGATGCGGCGGACATCGCCATCCTGCGCCGCCAGCGGCACGTAGGGTGACACCTGCGCACTCGAGTCGCGCAGCCACATGGCCGGGATGTCGCCGGTGAACACATACGTGGAACCGTCGTCGTGCAACTCCGTTGTTGTATCCAGCGTATTCGGCAGGCAGTTGCGGAACTGGCCCGCCAGGCGCGGCCGATCCGCCAGGGCCGCGTCGACGCGGGCCAGCAGATCTACGATGGCTGCGGGACGTTTCGGCGCCCGCTGGGACGCTGTTGCCCGACGGATGCCCGTCCGATCAACTTCTTCCATATCAGACCTGCAGACGCTCGAGTTCGGCAGCAGACAGTTCATCGTCACCGGCGGCGGCGTTGACTGCGGCCTGCGCCACGGACTTGGCACCGGGGATGGCTACAGGCATGGTTGCATGAGAGATCACGTATTGCAGCGACGTGGTCACCATATCCGCTGGTTCGATCAACGCACGCAGCCGATCCACCTTGTCCATGCGCCGCTCGAAGGTGGTGCGATCGGAGCCCCCCTCGTTATACGAACTGCGTACCTCATCATCGAAGGTGCTCTGTTTCGTGTAGCGGCCGGACAACAAACCGCGCGCCAGCGGTCCACGCACCATGACGGCGATCTTCTGCGTCTGGCAGTAGGGCAGAAACTCGGCCTCTGGCTCTCGCGCCACGAGGGAATAGTCGACCTGCACGACCTTGCACCCCCCCACCTTGTTGAACCGCTTGAGCACCTCGAGGCTGTTCGTCGAAATGCCGTAGCAGCGCAGTCGTCCCTCCTGCTGCAACGCCGCGAACCCCTCCAAATAGACATCCGGGTCTTCGATGTCCCCCTCGTGACACAGCAACACGTCGTGGTAGTCGGTACGCAGTCGATGCAGCGATGCGTGTGCACAGAGACGGATCATATCGACGCTGGTCTTTGGCACGCCCTGGCCGGTGCGCTTGCCCCAGTTGCCGATCTTGCTGACGACGAAGACGTTGTGGCGGATGCCGGCGAGCGCCGTGCCGAGACGCTCCTCGGACAGACCATTCGGCAATCCGTACGATTCGGCTGTGTCGAACAGATTCATGCCATGATCGTAGGCGGCGCGCACGGTTGCCCACGAGGTGGCAGCATCGATCTGCCCCCACTGGTTGCCGATGTTCCAGGTTCCCAGACCAACGCTGGAGATCTTCCAGCCCGTTCGGCCGAAGTCACGGTATAGCATTCTCACGGACCCCTATATTCGATCTGCATGGATGCGGAAACAGAATCACCGTCGCGCCTGCGCCGGTTCGCCTTTGATCGACCGGAGTGGCCCTTCGATCCCCGGCGTACGCCCTTCTTCTACGGCTGGGTCATCGTCGTGGCAGCAACCGTGGGTGTGCTGTGCAGCGCACCTGGCCAAACGATTGGCGTGTCCGTCTTCACCGACGATCTGATGATCGCCACCGGCCTGTCCCGCGTGCAGATCAGCCTCACCTACCTCGTCGGCACTCTGGGTGGCGCCCTCTTCCTCCCGCGCGCGGGCACAATATACGATCGCCTCGGGGCCCGCACCATGACAGTGGTGACAGCGATTGCCTTCGGCAGCACATTGTTGCTGCTCAGCCAACTCGACCGGGCCATCGACATCCTGCGCCTCGTCCTGCCCGGCGAAAGACTGGCCCTTCCCGCTTCCTTCCTCATCATGGCTGGGAGCTTCTTTGCCCTGCGTTTTCTCGGCCAGGGGGTGCTCACCATCACCGCCCGCAACATGACGATGAAGTGGTTCGAGGCCCGCCGCGGCCTGGCCAACGGTGTCATGGGAATCATGAGCAGCTTCGGCTTCTCCAGCTCACCAGTACTTTTCGACCTGCTCATCGATGAGTGGGGCTGGAAGGGCGCGTGGCAGATTCTGGGGTGCTCCATCCTGGTCGGGCTCACCGCGATCGCCGCCATCTTCTACCGGGACGATCCCGAGGAGAGTGGCATACATGCCGACGGGCGACAGGGCCCGGCACCGGCCACGAATCGACGCACGACAGGGCGTGATCACACCCTGTCGGAAGCACGCCGCACATGGGCCTTCTGGCTGATCCTGTCCCCCATGATGATCTCCAGTCTCTACGGCACAGCCCTGCCCTTTCACGTGGTATCCATCTTCGCTGAGGCCGGTCTCGATCGCGACACGGCGATCACCGTGTTTCTGCCCTCTGCCGTCGTCGCCGTGATCTGCAACTTCGTCGGCGGCTGGCTGTCAGACCGTACCACACTGCGCTGGCATATCGCCCTGTTTCAGGTGGGGATCATCCTGTCCAACATCGGTGTGTTGTATCTGCATCTGCCCTGGGGACGATACGCGCTCATGATCGGCAGTGGCCTCATGGGTGGCATGATGCGACTGTTGTCCACCGTTACCTGGCCGCGTTACTTCGGTCGGCGCCACCTTGGTGCTGTCAGCAGCTTTGCCATGGCCTGGGCCATTGCTGCCAGCGCCGTAGGTCCAAGCCTCTTTGGCTACTCGCTACAGTTTCTCGGCAGCTACCACCCGGCGTGCTGGGCCTCCATCGGTCTATGTGCGATCTTCCTTGGATTGTCCCCCTGGGCCCGCGAGCCGCACTAGCGATGGCTGATCAACCATGACCGACAACATCGAGCAACTGGAAGGGGGTCTGCGCGTATGAAGACGGCTGTGCTGCTCTCCGGTGGCGTTGATAGTTCTGTCGCCTTGCGCCTGTTGCTGGAACAAGGCGTCGACGTCACGGCCTACTACCTGAAGGTCTGGCTCGAAGACGAGGTCCAGAGCTTTGGCGGGGACTGTCCCTGGGAAGAGGACATGCGTTTTGTGCGGGCCACTTGTGAGGCTGTGGGTGTGCCCGTCCAGATCGTCTCCCTGCAAGCGGAGTACTACGAGCGCATCGTCGAACACGTGCTGGCCGAGTTGCGTGCCGGGCGCACCCCGAGTCCGGACATATTCTGCAATCGGCGCATCAAATTCGGCGCCTTTCTCGAACGAATGGGAGAGGAGGCGGCGACCGTAGCCTCCGGGCACTACGCACAGATCGAAGCCACGACGACCGGCGTGCGCCTGCTGCGTGCCGCCGACCCGGTGAAGGATCAGACCTACTTCCTGTCACAGATGACCCAGGAACAGCTGCGCCAGGTGCAGTTTCCTATCGGCCACCTGCCCAAGGCCCAAGTGCGGCGGCTGGCACAGCAGTACGAGTTGCCCTCACGTGATCGCAAGGACAGTCAGGGCATCTGCTTCCTCGGCAAGATCGACTACCGGCAGTTCGTCGAATTCCACCTGGGGCAGCGGGAAGGCGACATCATCGACGCCGACACCGGACAACGTCTGGGCCGCCACCTGGGATACTGGTTCTACACCATCGGCCAGCGTTTCGGCCTGGGGCTGAGCGGTGGTCCGTGGTATGTCGTGGACAAGCAACTGGAAGACAATACCATCCTGGTTGCCCACGGCGAACGACGGGACGCACGCAACCGCAACAGCTTTGCTGTGGATGGTGCCAACTGGATCAACGGCGCTCCCGCACAGCAGCGCCTGCAGGTCAAGTTGCGCCATGGCCCAAGAACGATCGATTGTTCCCTGCAGCACGTCCGTGACAACAGCTGGCACGTCGATCTGGACGAGGCGGACGGCGGCATCGCTTCTGGGCAACATGCCGTGTTCTACGACGCGGATGTCTGCCTTGGTGGCGCGATCATCCAGTGACAGACGTCGCTTTCAGCCCTTGCACCTCGGCTCGCCGGCGCCGCAGGCGACGTCGATGAACGTCGGCTGCGCCAGTTCCACGAATTCGTCGAAGGAAATCCGTACCAGTTGCGTGTGGGAGCCCCCGTTGAAGTAAATGTTTGAGGCGAGAGCCAAGCCTTTGCAGACATACACGGGCAAGCCGTAGAGATTGCCCAGGGGTGGCATGGCACCCAGGTCACAGTCGGGGAAGGCCACGCCGAACTCCTCTTCCGTTGCCAGATCCGCCTGCCGGGCGCCACATGCGGTGCGTACGCTCTCCAGATCGACCCGACACGTGGACGGCACAACCACCATGGCCAGGTGGCCGTCGAGTTTGACGATAACAGTCTTGGCCAGGGCTCTGCCGCGGACGTGGGCGGCCGCCGCCGTTCGCTCGGCGGTGAAAGCCCTCACATGATCCACCGTACCGAAACGTACACCCCTGGCGTAGAGAAATCCGAAAGTGACCGGTGATGGCATGATATCTGTCTCCTGTCTACAGAGGATGCCCGACGGCAAAGCCTGCCTGGAGAAATGTACGCAAGGTCCGTACCAGTTGTACCCGTGCCGCACACAGAGGACCGGCGGTATGCTTCGCAGTGCCGGGATGTTGAGAACCGCAGCACGTGAGGCGTGCATGACGCAGGTGGTGGGATGGCAATGCACCAGTCCGTAGGTATGGCCCAATTCGTGGACTGCTTCCTTGACGAGGCGCTGTTGCAGCCGCGTGGGCGTTACGCCATTGTTTGCAGCAGTTCTGCCGTGACCTCCCAGCGCAGGCGATCCCCGTTCTCCCAGCGCTGAAACTCGTCGAGCACGTAGTCCGCCATGCGCACGACCTCGTCCCCCATGGATCCGGCAATATGTGTGCTCAGGCGAACATTGGGCAGTGAGTAGAAAGGGCTGCCCTCTTCCGGCGGCTCAGGAAACGTTACGTCCAGCAGAGCGGTAATGTCGGGGCGTTGCTGCAGCACTCGAATGAGATCCGCCTCGAGCACCTGGGCACCACGGCCGGTATTGATAAATGTTGCATCCAGACACATACGTTCGAACAAGCTGGCATCGAGCCTGCCTCGCAGGGGCTCCAGATT
>CALFPI010000177.1 GCA_937919035.1 uncultured Gemmatimonadaceae bacterium | reverse complement strand
TTGCCGGAGCTTCGGCAGATGGCCGACAAGCACCGCGTGCCCTTACTGCGCTCAGAGTTCGATACGACGAAGTTCACCCACCTGCTGCACTTCTATCTTGACGATGCTTTCGCACCATACGTGACGATTCATGGCACGCTTGTGGACGTGCACGGCGTCGGCGTGCTCGTCACCGGGCGCAGCGCCATTGGCAAGAGTGAAGTTGGCCTGGACCTCGTCGAACGTGGGCACCGACTTGTCGCCGATGACACGGTGATCATCACACGGCAGTCGAACGGCCTGCTTATGGGTCGTCCCCCCCCCGTCCTGCAGGACCATATCGAGATCCGCGGAATCGGCATCGTTGACGTGAAACGATTGTTTGGTATTGGCGGTACCCGCAGGCAGAAGCGGGTGGAAGTCATCGTCACGCTCGTCGACTGGGATCAGGAATTCGACTACGAACGGGTTGGTAACGAGGACCGGGTAAAGACGATTCTTGGTGTCGAGATCCAGGAGATCACAGTACCCGTTTTTCCGGGAAAGAATATCACAGTGATCGCCGAAACCATCGCCTTCAACTATCTGCTGCGACTCGATGGGTACCATGCGGCACACGAGTTCAACCAGCGGCTGATTCGGCGTATGCAAGGACCGACGAAGTGACCTCGACGGAGCCCGATTCAAGGGATTTGCCGGTTTGTCGATAGTAAGGGAAGAGGCAGGCCGATAGGAGTGGTCGCCGCAACCCTGAAACAAAGACTCCGATGAGAACTCTGCGAATCATAGCTCTGCTGCTGGTCTTCGTGGCGCTCCACGTCGCCCCGTCCTTTGGCGCCGAGGAACAGCAGCGGCGCAAGACGGAGGGGGTTGAGCTAAGCGTCGAGCAATGGCTGCGTGGGCACCTGCGCAAGGTAGAAGGTTGGGGCGTGAGCAAACTGCTGGCGACCGAGCAGACGATCGACCGAGAGCAGAAGCGGCGAGCCAACAGCAGCACAAATGCACATGAATTGGCACTGCTCGCAGATGATGAAGACCTCGGTGTGCGTTTCTTCGTCGCCGCCAACAGGAATACTCCCCTGGGCAGTCGAATCCTTCTGGCCGGAGACCCGGATCCGACGGTGCGCACGGGTGCGGCAATGGCTCTGGTATGGGATCCTCGCGCCTCAAATACGACGCGGCAGATTGTCGGGGACCTGGCGACGAAATTCGCCGGAGACTCGAACGTCCTTGTGCGCCTCGCTCTGGTACAGAATAAGCAGTTGCCACCGGCGGTCTTCGATGTCCTGGCCAACGATCCGGATGAGATGATCCGCTGGAAACTTGCCGCCAATCTGGATACGCCGGGGCGGGTCCTGACACGGCTGACCATGGACGCGAGGCGACCTGTGAGAATCGCGGCGCTGCAACACAGAAACGTCCCTGTTGCCGTGCTGTCCAGTATGGCTGCCGACACGAGTGCTGTTGTCCGACGGGCCGTGTGCAGCAATGTCAACACACCACGGGATGTATTGGGCGAACTGGCACGCGACACGGACCCTGAAGTGCGCCGTCTGACGGCGATACACCCCAATACCACCTTGGAGACTCTGGCACAACTAGCCAGAGATCCGGATCCTGCGATCATTCTTGCCGTAGCCAGGCATCCGCGGGCCGACCGTACGTTGTTGATGGAGTTGGCCTACGACGACCAACACGCCGACGTGCGACTCGCGGCCCAGGATCGTCTTCGGCCTCTGCTCCGCCGTGAAATTCGAGACGACATTCTGGAGCGCTGGGATCGAAAATAGTCGGGCCCGGGATTTTTCAGCATGAGAAACGGCCCGCTTTGCACATGGCAAGGCGGGCCATTCATGTTCTGCGGGCCATTCATGTTCTGCGGGGCAGCTGTCTCAGGAACCCCGGTACCGTTGCAGCGAACGCTCGAGGTTGCCGACGACATTGCGCAAACCGGACACCTTGGCTTGTAGCCGCGTGGTCTCGGTCTTCAGTTGTGTTTCTTTCTCTTCCACCTGTACCAGGACATGCCGCAATTCCTGCGCATCCGCATGTTCGCTCTGCATCCTGTCGGTAAGTCCGCGCAATCTGACAGAGGTCAGGTACTTCGTGAGCGCCACGACGAAGAGACCGACGACGACCCAGAAATATGCACTCATGGTGGTGTGTCCTGCTGCTCTCATGGTAATGGAGGGCCAAAGCGTAGTTCGATTGTACAGCGGGGGAGAGGCCCGGCGCAAGGGTGAGCTTTTCTGCAACCTGCTTGCCCCTTATCATCTCTTTCGGCATCACACTGCATTGCCCCAGTGGGCGAGGATTTGATCTTGGCAGAAGAAAGATTCGCCCATGAGTGAAGCACAGCAGATTTCGCCGACCAAACTCGCTCTGATTCTCGGTGCCGGTCTGCTGGCACTCGTGGTAGTGCTAAGCCTGTTGGCGCCGGCAGAATTGCCTATCGAGATGGATCGCATGGAGACCCTCGTCACCAGTGGGCACGTGCTGTCGATCGAGGTGACAGATGGCAGCATTACGGCCAGATTGCAGGAACCTGTTGTTCTTGAGGTGGCAGGGCAGCAGTATCGGACCGAGGCGGTGAGCATCGCCGGGATCGTGGACGTGGAAAAGCGCCTGGCACTCGATCGTTGGGGCCAGGCTGGCGTCTCCGTCATTGCGATGGAAGAGCCACCGGGAAAACTTCTGCGCGAGGTCGCCTGGCTGAGCTTTGTCATTTTCCTGCTGGCCTTAGGGGTCTACCATCTCGTCGTACAGGCACGGACACATCGCCGGGATGGAAGTCCACGACAGCATCTCGACGAAGCCCTGGCCGATCGTGACGCCGGACGCATTTCGGCAGAAGAGTACGAGCGCCGGGCAACAGCAATCTCGATCGAGATGTAGGGGACTGGACGGTCATGGGGGAGGCACGTTCACGGATCCATCGACTACCCGAGAGCCTCGTGCGCAAGATTGCCGCGGGCGAGGTGATCGAGCGGCCCGCCTCCGTGCTCAAGGAACTCGTTGAAAACGCCCTCGACGCTGGTGCTCGCCGCATCCACATCGACGTAGCCGAGGGTGGGCGTCAGAAGATCCGCGTCGTCGATGACGGCTATGGCATGTCGCGAGCCGACGTAGAATTGAGTGTCGAGCGCCACGCCACGAGCAAGTTGAGTTCACCAACAGACCTTTTCACTCTTGATACGCTCGGATTCCGCGGTGAGGCCCTGGCAAGCATCGGAGCGGTCTCTCGCCTGAGCATAGAGACGCGGGTCGCCGGCGACGATGAAGGGACTCTCATCATTATCGAGGGTGGTGTACGCCGTGAATTCGGCGCTGTGGCCCATGAAGTCGGCACCGCAGTAGAAGTGCAGAGCCTGTTTTTCAACACGCCGGCGCGGCGCAAGTTCCTCCGCCATACAGACACCGAACTGCGCTACCTGACGCAAACCGTGGTGCAACTCTCAGCAGCCTACCCGTCCGTAGCCTTTCGTCTCAGACATGGTGACCGGGACATACTGGATCTGTTGCCCGGGGAACGCCGCCAGCGCGCCGCTGAGTTACTCAACGCTGATCCGGAGGAACTACTCTGGGTTGAGCTATCCGGGGGCGATACCATGAAGGTTGAGGGTTTCATCACCCCGCCTGGCCGGTGTCGTCGAGCTCGGTCCAAACAGTTCCTCATCGTCCGCCAGCGCCCCATACAGTCGCGGCCGGTGGGGACGGCCATCTATGCCGGCTACGGCAGCCTGCTGCCGCCCAGTGCCCATCCACAGTATGTCCTCTGGCTCGACCTCGATCCACGCAACCTGGATGTCAACGTACATCCGACCAAGAGGGAGGTTCGCTTCGCCCGCGAGGCGGAGGTGCGTCAGTTGGTTCAGGAAGCAGTCCGGACTGCTCTTCGCGTGCCTGAAGCATCCGCGTTCGTAGGCGCAGACAGCGCTCTCCCGATGGCTCCGGCGAGGGACAACCTCCGTGTTGCAGAGGGTCCCGCCAGGGCTTTCGGCGAGCCCGAAACGGAGCTTGAGCAGATGAACCTTTCTCTGTTGCCGTCGGCCAAGCCCATGGGGGAGGTGCTGGATCGCAGCAGCGGGGGGGAGGCAATGCTGATCCAGGCCCGGCAAAGTGGCATCTGGCAGAGCCACGACAAGTATCTCCTTCTGCCGATCCGCGACGGAATCCTCATCGTCGATCAACATGCAGCCCATGAGCGCGTCCGCTACGAAGAGGTTCAGGACATGCTCGTCAGGGAGGGTGAGGCATCACAGCAATTGCTGATGCCCCTCACGGTGGATTTGAGTCCCGTCGAAATGCAGGCTTTCCAGGCCTCGGAAGATATGTTTCGAATTCTTGGCTTTGGTGTGCGCCAGTTCGGCCCAGCGACACTTCTGGTAGACTCGATTCCGCCGGAACTGCGCAATTGGGGTGATGGCGACATTTTCTACCAGATCCTGAGCGATCTCATCGAGGAATTGGAAGCCCGATCGGAAGCCCGTGATGCCATGGCTGCGTCCATGGCATGTCACACCTCCATCCGTGCCGGCGAACGACTCGACCGACGAGAGATGACGAGTCTCATCGAACGATTGCTGAAAGCGCGAGAGCCCTTCGCGTGCCCTCACGGTCGACCCATTCTCGTGAAGATCCCACTGACAGAATTTGATCGGCTGTTTCATCGGACCTAGACCGTGTAGGTCGACGGCGCAGCAGCACGATGGATACACACCCACAGTCGGCTCACCAGCTGTTTTGTTAGTGCGAGGCAAAAGCATACCAGATTATAGTAACGATAATACCCGTTATAGTTACTATATAAACTATTGAAGTCGTCCTCCTATCCTGTTACTGCTCTTATGTTTATGTCACGATGTAGAACTGTATATTGATCTTCTCTTACTACTGAGTACGTCCCTCTGTTCTGTGTCTAGAAAACCCGAGCGGAATGCCCTTGGGCGTGGTATCTTCCGGTTATGACCAACTCTCTGGCTACCATGCGTGCCAGGCTGCCCACAAGCCTGCAGCTCGATCCACTGGCGCAGTTCCTCTCCGGGCAATTGACGGAGCGCACCCGTAAGGCGTATTACGCGGATCTGTGTGAGTTTTTCAATGGTGATCACATCACGCCGAACGACATTCGTGAGATCACCTTTGCAGACATCGTCGAATACCGCAATTCACTGGCGGCCCTGGGCCGCAAGCGAACCACAATCAACCGGAAACTTTCAAGCCTGAAGGCTTTCTTTCGGATGATGGTTGCCGCTGGTGTAATCGACAAAAACCCCGCTGATTCGTCGCTGGTGAAGGGGTATCGCGTAGACGATGTTGTCAGTGGAAAATCTCTGACTCGAGCTGATTTGCAGCGGATTTTCGATGCTGCGGGCGATGAAGAGGACGAACTCCTGCGCGCCAGGAATCTCGCCATTCTGCATCTGCTGACCTATGGGGGCCTGCGGCGGTCTGAGATCGCCAACGTCAGTTGGGAGGATTTCACGGAGGAAGGCGCCTTCCAGATCCTGCGACTGCCCCAGACCAAGTCAGGCGTCGCCCAGGACATCAAATTGCAGCCCATCGTGCTGCACTACATGGCTCAATACCGGGAGACCCTCGAGCGCCATCGCTACCAGCTTGATGGCAAGGCATTTATCTCGTTGTCCCGCAATCAATCTCACGGAGCACCTATCACCGATCAGTCTATTAACATGATTGCCCGACGGTATGCCAGGCGCGCCGGCCTGACACGCAATGTGACGGCACACATGTTCCGCCACACCTGCTGCACGCTTTCCATTGAAGGCGGCGCCAAGCCGCAGCAGGTGCAGGCACACTTGCGGCACAAAGATTTGAAGACGACGATGCGTTACTACGAGAACCGCGAGCGCCTTACAGACAATGCGTCTGACTACATACATATTCGTTGAGGTTGATCCAGTCTTCGGTGAAGATCAGGCGTATAGTATGTATTACGTAAAGTAATTCACCCCTCAAGGAAGTCCACCATTTACATAACGCTAAGTATCTGTAGTGTAGGCCCTGAGATAAGGCCGACGGAACATTTTCCGCCGGCCTCGTACAAACAATTTGCCGTCAGCTGTCAGACAACGACATTGACGATTTTTCCGGGCACGACGATAAACCGGCGGATTTCCCCGGATTCGGGGAGGAACCGGCGCACGTTCTCCAGTGACAACACCAGACTCTGCAGGTCCGCGTCCGGTAGGTCGACGGCAACCTCAATCGTGGCGCGAACCTTACCATTTACCTGAACCGGCAGAGACACCGTGTCCTGCACCAGGAGGCCCGCATCGAAGGTGGGCCAGTTCTGGTGCGCCAGGTCCCCCAGGCCGAAGCCACACTTCGACCACAGTTCCTCCCCCGCGTGTGGAGCCAGGGGTGCAAGCATCAACAGCAGCGTGCGTGCCACCTCATCTGGGACCCTGTCGAGGGCCACGAGCTCGTTGTTCAACTTGATGAGCGCCGCAATGGCTGTATTGAACCGGAGGCCTTCGAGATGTTCACCGACAACGGCAATCGTCGCATGGAGCAGTCGGCGCATTGCGGCGGGCGCCGGTTCCGCGTCGATCTTGGCCACACCTTCGGCATCGACCAGGTTGCGCCAGACACGCTGCAGAAACCGCTGCATGCCGCGGATCCCTTCCATGCTCCATGGCGCGCTCTGTTCCAGGGGACCCATGTACATCTCATACAGCCGCAAGGTGTCTACGCCGTACTCCTCACCGACTTCCTCGGGTGGCAAACCATTCTTGTATCGCTTCCCCATCTTGCCACGAAATCGGTTCAGCTTTTCTCCCGTATCCGCATGTACCGGATCCCCGCCCGGATCAAAGCCAACTTTCCGTATGTCGATGTAGACGCCGCGAGCGTCCGTGAAGGCATCTGCCGTAATCATGCCCTGGCTGAACTGCTTCTTGAAGGGCTCCGGGGATGACACATGCCCAAGGTCAAAAAGTACTTTGTGCCAGAAACGGGCATAGAGCAGATGCAGCACCGCGTGTTCGGCGCCGCCGATATAGAGATCGACTGGCATGAAGGCGCGTTCTTTCTCGGCGTCGCAGAAGGCCCCTTCATTGTGCGGATCGATGAATCGCAGGTAGTACCAGCAGGAACCAGCCCACTGTGGCATGACATTCAGTTCGCGTTCGCACAACACACCTGACACGTTGACCTGGGTCCAATCTTTCTCTGCTCGCCCCAGGGGCGGTGTCACAGGTGTATCCGGATCATCTGATGTTGATGGTTTGAAATCCTGCATATCCGGCAGCAGCACAGGCAGATCGGTGACGACGGGATAGCCATCGGGGTGGTTGGCCAGCGGGAAAGGTTCGCCCCAGTAGCGCTGGCGGGAGAAGACCCAGTCGCGCAGACGGTAACTGACAGCACTTGCGCCCAGTTGGGCCGCTTCCAGCGCGGCGACGATCTTCGCTTTGGCCTCTGCCGTCGTCAGTCCCGTGATCGCGTAGGCAGACTCGACTCCACTCGCAGGCGAATTGATCGCCGTACCTTCGCCGGTAAAGCAGGCCTCCTCTGTATCGGATGGCGCTGCAACAACCTGGACGATCGGCAAACCATACTTCTCGGCGAAGGCGTGATCCCGATCGTCGTGAGCAGGCACGGCCATGATGGCACCCGTGCCGTAATCCATGCTGACGTAGTCTGCAACGAAAATGGGGATCTGCACCCCGCTGACAGGATTGCTCGCAAATATCCCGGTGAAGACACCAGTTTTCTCCTTGGCGTCCTCAGCGACTCGGTTGTCGACCTGTTTTTGCGCGACAGCCTGTGTATATGCCCCCACCGCTGCCGGCGGATCTGCCGTTGGTGAGTCCCCTTTCCAGCGCGGATCGGTGCCACCAGGCCAGCTTGCAGGTACAGCGAACTGGGAGTCACCTGCGGTTACCAGAGGATGACCAGGCGCAACAACCATGAAACTGGCTCCAAAGAGCGTGTCCGGCCTTGTGGTGAAAACCTCCAGCGGCGCACCGCGCGCAGAACCTGAGACAGGATCGAGGACATCGAATAGAACGCGTCCCCCCCGGCTGCGTCCGATCCAGTTGCGCTGCATCAGCTTGATGGGTTCAGGCCAATCCAATTCGAAGGTCCCGCCACGCCCGTCGGGCAGTCCCGTTGCGTCGAGATCCTCGAGCAGGCGATCGGCATACGCGGTGATACGCAACATCCACTGCTGGAATGGCCTCTTGTAGACGGGGAAATCACCGACCTCACTACGCCCTTCCGCTGTGACTTCCTCATTGGCCAGCACAGTACCCAACCGTGGGCACCAGTTGACGGTCACTTCCTTCTGGTAGGCCATGCGATAGTTTTGATGACGTGCTGTCGCTGCGCCTCCGTCAACGCCGCCCAGGTGCAGTCCTCAGCGTCAGAACGCAGACTGGCCAGCATCTGTCGATCCGCCGGGCTCAGGCTGCGGGTGCCGGAGTCGAAGGAGGCGATGAGATCCACCACCGGTGTAGCGCGACCGCGTATCGTCCGACCGCCCTCGTCCTGCCACATACGGTCCGCGTCGTACCAGGATTCAAAAAGCTGCAGGAACACCCACTGCGTCCAACGGTAGTAGTCTTCGTGGGATGTGGCGATCTCGCGATCCCAGTCAAACCCCAGTCCCAGAAACTGCAGTTGGTCCCGGTAGTGATCGATGCTCTTCTCCGTTGCCACTGCGGGGTGCACGTTGTGTTCCACCGCGTACTGTTCGGCAGGCAGGCCGAAGCTGTCGAAGCCCATGGGGTGCAGGACATTGTAGCCGGACATGCGCTTGAACCGACTGTAGATGTCGCTGGCTATGTAACCCTTCGGGTGACCGATGTGCAGGCCATCACCACTGGGGTACGGGAACATGTCGAGGACGTAGCACTTGGGCTTGGACGGATCGTAACCCACATCCCCGGGTGCGGAGGTGCGATACGTTCCGTGGGCCAGCCAGTATTCTCGCCAGTGCTTCTCGATTCGTCGGAAATCGTAGGCCCCTGCAGACTCATCAGCTTGGGCATCTGCGGCGGGATCTTGGGTCTTCATGGGTAGATTCTCTGCAATGTTCTGGGAAAAGGTATCGTCTCACGAACATGCGTCAGACCGCACAACCACGACACGACTCGTTCGATGCCCATGCCGAAACCGGCATGCGGAACGGAACCGTACTTGCGCAGATCCAGATACCAGGCAAATGCCTCACGAGGAAGCTGGTGGGCCTCAATACGTCCTTCCAACAACCCGAGGTCGTCCTCGCGTTGTCCGCCGCCGATGATCTCTCCATAGCCCTCTGGTGCCAGCATGTCGACACACAAGGCCAGGCGCGCATCATCCGGATCCTGTTTCATATAGAATGCCTTGACCGCTGCCGGATACCTGTGCACGAGAACGGGAGTTTCAAAGTCTTCTGACAACAAGGTCTCGTCTTCGCCACCCAGATCACTTCCCCACTGTATCTGGCTGCCCTTGCCCTGCAGAATGTCAATTGCGTCGCTGTACGCCAACCGCGGGAATGGGTGGCCCGCCACAACCCGTTCCAGAGGCGCCGTGTCGCGTTCTAGAACCGCAAGTTCCGCCGGACAATCTGCCAGGACCCGACGAATCACATGCAGTACCATGCCCTCGGCGATTTCCATGTCTTGTGCAAGATCACAGAAGGCCATCTCGGGCTCGATCATCCAGAATTCGGTAAGATGTCGCCGCGTCTTGGATTTCTCCGCGCGAAACGTGGGGCCAAG
>CALFPI010000176.1 GCA_937919035.1 uncultured Gemmatimonadaceae bacterium | reverse complement strand
TCGATTCGGGAGCCTTACGACTGCTGATCGACCTCATGGACCGCAAGGAGGCAGAGGTGCGTATGATCGCGGCGCGTATGCCCCCCTACAGTACAATTCTGAAACGTGATCAGGGGCGCGTCGAGCGTGTTGCCGTCGAGGAAGAATTCATCGATCAGTTGCGTACTTTGTCGGCTGCCGATCTCACAACGCAGTTGCATGCAAATGATCGCAAACAACGGGCGCGTCCGGCAGCGGCCATGTTGAGCCTTACCGTGCTGATCAATCGCCTCATCAAGCCGACGCCTTTTCGCAAGGAAATGCGCATGCTGAAGATCAATCTCATCATCGAGGAGTTCTACCACGCGACGGCGGATGTTGCTCAGGCCCGCCAACGGGCGACAGACTTTCTCCGTGGGCGTCTTCGCAGCCTCTATCCGGACATGAGTGGCGAAGAGACGGAAGAACTGCAGCGCCGGGGGGCCGAGATGGTACAGCGGGTGGAGGACAAGGTGCTTGCCGACCGGGCCGCCAGGGACGCGACCAAGACCGGCGGCGACGGATCAGAGGATGATGAGGAGCACACGCTGACAGATGAGGATCGCAAAATGGGGGTGCAGATCCAGCGTGTTTCCGTGCGCATCGCCGGGCGCGTCCGGCAGATACGGTACCGTATCATGCCGGACCCCAATGATGAAGAGCGTTTCGTTATCGGCCGCCGCGATCCGGATACGGAGGCAATGGTTCCTGTTCTGCGACGCGGCGCCGCGCGCTATGTGGAACGGGCGCGGGACGGCTCGTGGATGGTGTCGAAGGAATCGTCGTAGCGGATGTCCTGCTATCGCGACGCCCTTGTTGTGGTCACCGGTGCCGGCAGCGGCATCGGCCGCCAGATGTGCCTGCAGTTGGGGCGACAGGGGGCACGAGTTGTGCTTGCGGGCCGACGCGCAGCGCGCTTGCAGGTGGTCCAGGAAGAGGTGGCTCGCCTCGGTGGGAGCGCTGTTGTTGCTGCCTGTGATGTGACGGATGCTCGCCAGGTGCTGCAGTGGACGGAGTCGATCCTGAAAACTGCTGGCGCGGTTGATGTCCTGGTCAACAATGCGGGCCGGGGTGCCTACGGGCGCTTCGAACTGGTAGCTGTTGACGACCACGATGCTGTGATCGACACGAATCTGAAAGGGATCATCCACACCACACATGCCATGTTGCCGTCCATGCTCGAACGGGGCGAAGGACAACTGGTCTACGTGTCAAGCGTGCTTGGGCAGTTACCGGCACCGGAGCATGCGGTCTACGGCGCAACGAAGTTCGCAGTGAACGCTTTTGCGGAGAGCCTCAGGCACGAGCTGTACGGACGGGGGATCGATATTGTCGTCGCCGCCCCGGGACTGGTCGATTCCGAATTCGCCGCTGCCTCTGGCAGACCCGTGGCCCGCTTCGCGAAGGTGCCGATGAAGTCTGCCGCCGCCGCCGCGGCGGATGTCCTGCGGGCCATGGAGCGGCGCCAGCACCTGGCTGTGGGAGACCGTCTGAGCGCTGCAGCCATACGGCTGCGGCGATATGCCCCCAAGCTGTTTGGCTGGCTATTCAGGCACGCTTTTGCCAGACTGCGCGACCGCTAACGGTTGGAATCTGCCGGGTCCCTCAGACAGAGCGCGGGCCTGCAAAAGGCCGCTGTCCCGGTACTTCGAGAGGAATGCGATAGACGGCATCGTCGGCGCAGGCGAACAAAATATTAAATTCGAGGCCGCCGAAGGCCATTCCCGAGACATCTTTGCTGGGCAGATCAATCGTTCGGATCGTGGCGCCCTCGGGGTCTATCACCAGGATGCCCTGACCCGGAACGCTGGCATACAACTGCCCCTCCTTGTCGAACAGCAGGCAATCGGCGTGGCCGTCCTTGAGTTCGACGAAGACCTGTTGTTCCTGGTGATTGCCGTCATCGTCGATCTCAAGCGAGAGAATGCGGTTGTGCCCACGCTCGGAGACGTAAAGCACGCCGGCATCCTCTGACAGGATCATGCCAGCCGGCGAGGATAGCCCAGAAATGATCTCCGTTACCTCCCCATCGAGGTTCGCGCGGTAGACAGACCCATCACCTGCCTCGACCCCGTGCCCGGCGTCGCTGAACAGAACGTCACCTGTTGGCGAAAAGCAAAGCTCTTCCGGGCTGACAAGCCGGCGTCCTTTGCAGCTGCTCGCGTAGACCTCGACAGCCACATCGGGAGAGATCAGGATGAGATGATGGCGGCCGCTTTCGGCCACAAACAGATCACCGGAGTCATCAAATGCAATGCCGCGGGGACGCGATCCCGTCTGGGCAAAAGGTACCAGTCGGCCCTCTTTCAGGCATGAGACTCGTCCGGCACCCGACTCCGATACGTACATCATGTCGTCGGCATCGAAAGCAAGACCGTAGGGTGACTGCAGACCGCGTGTAACGACTTCGATTTCAGCCATGATGCTCAGGCAGGCTCGTCGGGTTGTTGCTTGGTGGATTATGAGATAAAGGGATGGCGAAATATAGAGCCGATCGCCTCAACCGCAAGCTATTGCGAAGTGTAGCCACCATCGACTGTGAGAGCGGCACCGGTGGTGAAGGAGGAGGCACGCGAGGCGAAGTAGAGCACGGCAGTCGCCAACTCAGCCGGATTGCCCCAACGCCCTAGCGGCACCTTGTCCTGCATGGCGCGGGCTACGGCGGGATCGTCAAGCAGGGGTTTGTTGATGGGTGTGGCGAAGGGGCCGGGGCAGATACAGTTGACCGTGATCCCCGTACCGGCCCATTCAAGGGCCAGCGTACGAGTCAACTGGAGTATACCCCCCTTGCTCGAGGCGTAGGGGGTACGATCAGGGATCGAAATCGACGACAGGGTTGAGCCCAGATTGATGACCCGACCATAGCCACGGGACAACATGTGTCGTCCGGCGGCGCGACAGTAGTAGAAGGGGCCACTGAGGTTGATACCTAGCACGGTGTCCCAGGTCTCGTCGTCCATCTCGACGATGGGTGCCCGCAGGTTGATGCCCGCGTTGTTGACAAGAATATCAAGGTGGCCGAGGCGGTCCAGCGCAAAAGCAACGGAGGCGTCCACCTGCTGACGATCGGCGGCGTCCGCGGCGACCGCCAGAACCTGTTGCGAGGTCTGCGCGCCAATCTCCCGAGCCGTCGTCGTCGCTTCTGCGAGGTTCCGACTGGTGATGACGACGTCGGCCCCGGCGCCGGCAAGCGCATGTGCCATGGCCTGTCCAAGGCCTTTGCTGCCACCGGTGACGAGCGCCTTCTGCCCTTTGAGCGAGAAGAGCTCCGCTGACGAGGCAGGCAGGCGGTCAATCGGGCTCACCGGAGAAGTGGTGTCAGTCATCTAGTCCTCGGCCTCAACCATATCGCGAGCGAGACTGCCCAACTCGGCGACAAGTTCGTCCTTTTCTTCGGCCCGCGCTTTCGAAGTGACCTGCATGGTAAGAGCGATCAGACCGAGGCCAAAGATCCGCTGCAGGCTCTGGGGCTGCCGCGTATCCAGGTCCGGAATGAGCTCAGAGAGGCGGTCGAGCAGGGTGCGATGTTTCTCTGAAAGTTCTATGATTTCAATTGCCATGGGCCTCGAGTATAGTCGGTGGTGGGAGAGGTCGTCAACGTTGTTGCCTGGTTGATCCGGGGAACTGATCTACTCCTTGAGACTGAGGTAGACGATGACTCGCGCCGAGCCATCGCCGACATCACCTGCCAGTCGCAACCAGCCGCCGAATTGGCCAACCCGCACGAAGGCCATCTCCTGGTCCCCGCGAAGAATGAGTTCGTGGCCCTCATCAACCCAGCGGATGCCATCAGGAGAGATCTGCACACGTGCTGTCAGCGAGTCGTAGCTGGCGCCATCTTCCGAGGATAGTTGGCGCACAAAGAAAACCGCCTCGCCCGCCCAGGCGGCCTCCCATGGCTCGGTGGCAAAGGAACCGGACCACGTGGTGTTGCGCTCGATCACCGCGGTTGCGCTGCGTCGCATCATGAGCCATCACTCCGCTCGACGGCACCAAAGTCGGCGGACATGACGACGGAATCAACGTACAGGAAGGCACGTCGATCGGCGCTGGCCTCGGCAAAGAAAACCAGATTCAACATACACCAGAGGTTGGGCATGGCTGGCATCGTCATCGGCTGCAAAGCAGCGACGTCGAAATGGCGGTCGTTGCACTGCAATGCGGTAAAGGACATGCTCGCCAGATCAAAGCCGACGCGCAGATAATGCCAGTTCTGTTTCGTGGCGATCTCATTGTAGCACAACTGCTGCTGCCCGTTGGGCACGTCATCCCAGCCATCCGGCCCCAGATGGAAATGTGAAACCGTTTCGCCGCTGTCGCCGATGTTCCGGAAGTTCGGGGTGCGGTGTTTGAACTGCCACTGGCCCGCCGGTTGCCCGTCGATTGCATTCTGGTATCGCAGGTGCGGCATGACCCGACGCCGGTCATCCTGCAGGTCCAGGATCACACCGATGGCACCGACGTCGGCCAGCGACAACCGCAGCTGAGACGCCTCGGGCTTGAAGGTGAACAACGTTTCCACCTGAATGGGGCAGGCCTGCGAAAATGTGAGACGCTTGATGCCCACCGCCAGTGACTGGGCTCGGGCGCGTGTCGCCAGTTTCATGGAGTACGTGCCGAGGGCGCCGCCACCGGTCCCGGTATCCCATGTGGAGGCGTTGCTCAGCATAGGTGGGCGCAGGTCGCGGAAACCGGGCAGGATGGAATCGAGGGAGTGCTCGTAGTTGCCGATGAGTCCCGTCCAGCCTTCGAGGCCCCGATCGAAGTCATCGGCAAAAATGATGTTGGGTAACGGGCGGAAGGGGCCGGCAGGGATCGGTGTCATGACTTGTAGGTGGCGTCGATGGTGGCGTCGATGTCTATGGCGGCGAACCCCGTACGCTCATCGGCGGCCAGGCGGCTCCACGGCACACCGGGATCGTGGTCCCAGGCAACGATCCAGCCACTGTCTTGCACCTGCTGCGCCAGTTCCTGTTTTCGCGTGAACGTGTCGTAGGGGAACATGTCGTAGGCCATGATCCAGTACGGTCGCAGATGCGCCCGTGTCGGCATCAGGTCGCCAGGGAACACCAGGGTCTCTGTTTCCCCTTCGAAAAAGACCGACTGATGGTGTTCTGTGTGTCCTTTGGTGCGCTGCACGCGTACGCCGGGGAGGATGGGACCATCGCCGTCGGTCCAGATCCAGCGCACGGCACCGGCAAGCACGTCGAGGTCCGCCGCAACATAGCTGGAGCGCATGATGGAGCGCCCTGCGAGGGCGTCATCAAACTCGCCCTGCTGCACGATATGGATGGCATTCGGAAAGGTAGGTACGAGTTCGCCGGCGACGTCGCGCAGGGCGCCGGCGCTGTGGTCGAAGTGCAGATGGGTGAACAGAACATGAGTGATATCCGTCAGGGCCACGCCCGCAGCAGCAAGACTCGCCTCGAGAGAAACTGCGGCATCGACGGCGAAGATATCGCGGTTCCGATCATTGAAGCGATCGCCGCAACCGGTGTCTACAAGGACCGTAGCCTGGGCCGTGCGGATCAGCAGGCAGCGGCAGGCATTGGCGATCCGGTTGCGATCATCGGGCGGACTGACTCGCTCCCAAAGGGGCTTTGGGACAACGCCAAACATGGCGCCGCCATCCAGGCGCATGTGGCCGCCAAGGATGGCGGTGACGACAATGTCGCCGCCAAGGTCCAGGGAGGCCGCGGCGTCCGCGGACGCCGGCGTCACCCGACGCCGCCACTCTTCCGTGCCTCGTCCCAGGCACTCTTGAATTCTGCGATCGTTTCCACGGTACGCGGGTGGTGGACCATGGCAGGCAGCAGCTTGTAGGGTGTCGTCACGATGTGAGCACCGGCGAGGAAGGAGCGCTGGATGTCACCTACGCCACGCATGCTGCCGGCGATAATCCGGGCCTTGAACCCTCCATGCTCGATCAACTGGGCTGTCTCGGCAATGGTGACGTCGGCATCGTAGCCCATGTCGGTGATACGCCCGACGAAGAGGCTGACGTAGGTGGCGCCGGCCATCATTGCCATCGCCGTCTGATTGGAATTCATCATACACGTGACATTCACGCGGACATCCTGCTCACGCTCGAGTTTGTGGATGACCTCGAGGCCTTCCAGACACATGGGAATCTTGACGACGACACGATCATCCCAGGAGGCATACTCCGCCGCCTCGACCAGCATGCCGGCAACCGTTTCGTCTACGACCTCGACGCTGACCGGGCCATCGACGACGGTGAGGATTTCCTCGACACGCTTGCGGAAGTCGCCTGGTTCGGCGCTGGCGGCGAGCTTGGGATTTGTCGTGCATCCGGTGATTACACCCAGGCGGGCGGCCTGGCGCACTTCGTCGATGTCGGCGCTGTCGATGAACAGTTCCATAGTGGGCGTGGTTCCTTTTAGGCGTCAGCGATCTTCTGCCGGAGGCAGTCGCACATGAGGTGTTCCAGGGCCAGGTGGAAGGACTCTACCTGGGGCGTCGAATCTACGGGCACGGTGATACACACGTCGGCCATCTCGCGCAGGGCACCACCGTCAAAGCCGCTGAGGCCGAGCACCTTGGCGCCCTTGTCTTGTGCCACCTGTAGGGCCCGCAACAGGTTCTGCGACCACGATCCGGCATTGCCGGCGCCGGAGCCACCATGAACACTGATGAGGATGAGTACGTCACCATCCTTGATGAAGGGCTCGATCTGCTCGGAGTAGACGTGGGCCGTACCCTCGTCGTTCATCAAGGCGCTGAACAGCGGCATGTTGTCCGTCAGGGCCATGACCCGGAAACGGGGCTTGCCGGCGCTCAAGGTCCACTTGGCCAGGTCACAGGCGAAGTGGCTGGCCGTGGAGGACGAGCCGCCGTTGCCGGCAATGAACACCGTGCCTCCGGCCTTCCAGGCGCCGAACAACAGTTCGATGGCGGCGTCGATATCTGTCTTGGGCAATTTGTCCAGGACCTCCGACATCTGGCCGAGGTATCCGTCGATGTATGTCTGATTGCTCATGGGTCTCGTCAGTTGGTTGAGTTGTCAGGTGATGGTCTGGATAATCGTCTGGATAATCGTCTGGATAATCGTCTGGCAACAGCTGTCGTGTAGATCCACGGAGGGTGCCGTCAGATGTTCATCAGGACCTTGGCGCCTTCTGTGTCAAACTGAAAGCTCATCTCTCGCAAACCTGCGGCAGCCATGCGCTCGCGCAGGGCGCCGCGATGCTGTGCGGGACAGTAAAACATGAGGAAGCCGCCACCACCAGCCCCCATGAGTTTGCCTCCCAGTGCGCCAGCCCGGCGTGCTTCATCGTACCAGCGATCGATGTCCGGATTCGACATCTTGGTAGAGCGTCTCTTTTTCGTTTCCCAGTGCGTATGCAGCAGGTCACCGAAACGATCGAGGTCACCTGCCTCCAGGGTCTTCTTGATATCGAGGCCAATCTCCTTGACCTCGTGCAGGCTGTCGACAACGCGGCCGTCGCCCCTCTTGGTATCCTGCTCCTGCTGTGTCAGGATGTCGAAGCTTTCCCGCTGGATGCCGGTGAAGAACACAACCATGCTGTTGCGCAGTTCTTCCGTGGTATGCACGGTGATCGACAGGGGAGAGACCGTCACCGTTCCATCCCTGGCAATATCGAGGCAGGTGAGCCCGCCGAAGGCCGCCAGGTAGTGGTCGTGTTTGCCGGCAGGTTGGGCGCAACGGCCTGCTTCGATATGGTTGGCTGCCTCCGCCAGTTGCTGACGCTGCAGGGGCGCGCGTTTGTATTCAGCCAGGGCTGCCAGCAGGGCGACGGTGAACGACCCGGAAGAACCCATGCCGGTTCGTCCCGGCACATCCGACATGGCGCCGATCTCCAGGCCCGTACCGATCTCGCTGTAAAGCAGACTCTCACGCAGCAACGGGTGTTTGATATCGGCGACGGCTTTCACGAGCTCCGTCTCCGAATACTTCACCCGGATGAAATCCTCGACCTGCAAGGTGTTGAGTTGGATGTAGACGTACTTGTCGATGCCGGCAGAGAGGATGAAGCCGCCATGTTCTTCGTAGTAGGACGGCAGGTCGGTACCGCCGCCGCCGAGTGGTATTCTCAGTGGGGCTCGGGTTGTGATCAACGCAATGCTCCGCCAATGGCGAGGACAGACAACCCCATGATCTCAGCAGGCAGCCTCAGCAGGCAGCCTCGGTGCCAGGCCAAACCAGGACATCAGGGGAGGGAAAAGGAGCCGGATTCTACCATCTGCAGGGTCGCTGCATACCGCTCCGGCGTATCGGTCGAAAGTAGCTGGCCCTGCAGGTGGTGTCCATAGACCCGGTGCCCGTCAGCGAGCATTCGAGGAAACAGATCATGGGCAAAGTCCGGCGAACCTGATGTGGGGATTGCATCCAGGATTTCAGGGCAACATGCATAGATGCCGCCATTGATGAAGTAGTCGTCGAAGATCTCTTGCGGCTCTGGTTTCTCCAGCCAGCGGTCAATCCGCCCATCACCTGTAAGGCCGACGATCCCGCGACCGGCGGGATCCGGCATCCATAGCAGACCCACCGTTGCCATGGCGTCCGCCGCCTGATGATCGCTCCAGAGAGCACTGAGGTTGGCATTGGTCAGATTGTCAGCGTAGTAGACAAGGAAATCGTCACCACGAAAGTGATCTGCCACCGGGCGCAGGGCACCGGCCGTGCCGAGCATCCGGGGTTCGAAGGAGTAGCGGATGGCAACGTCGTACTCGCGGCCATCACCGAAGTGGTTGCGGATCACGTCCGGCAGATGGCTCAAGTTGATAACGAGGTCATCGAACCCGTGGCCCTGAAGAAGACGGATGACATGTTCGAGCAGAGGCCGGTCGCCGATGGGGATCATCGGTTTGGGCAGGCGATCGGTGAGCGGCCGCAGGCGCGAGCCGCGCCCGGCAGCGAGAATCATGGCTTTCATTGCACCGCGTCCGTTGTCAGGCGGTGGCGGCTGTGGTACCGCCCACGGAACGAATGACACCGGCCGAACGCATCGCCTTCTGACTGCGCGCGTAGAAGTCTTCGAGATTCGGCTGCTGGCGGACCCATTCCACGTATTCGGCGAGGAAATCCTCCATGGCACGCTCAGGACGCCAGCCCAGTGCGCCAAGCGCCTCCCAGGACGACACCGTGTGACGGGTATCGCCGAAGCGGTACTCGCCGCTTACTTCCGGCTCGGCTCCCGCCTTGTCGCACAATTTCGACAGCAGACGCGCGACCTCCAATACTGTCGTCATCTTCTGCCCGGCAGCATTGAAGTTGCGAAAATTGGCGCGATCATCCTCCAGGGCCAGGACATTGGCTCTGGCTACATCATGAACCGATACATAGTCGCGCTGCTGTTGGCCATCCTCGTAGACGACGGGTGGCTGATCGTGCAGCAGACGGAGGGTGAAGATGCGAGCGACGCCGCTGTAGGCATTGAAGAAGGAATTGCGTGTTCCCTGGACGATGGAGTACCGCATGTTGGCCACGGGGATGTCGTACTTGCGACCGAGATTGAGACTTGTCAGCTCAAGGGCGTACTTGGAGATGCCATACGCCGTATGCGGATGTACGGGTGCCGTCTCGATCAGGGGCAGGGGCGTCACCTCGGCAGCGCAGTTGGGACAACGGTTCTCCCATTCACCACGGGCCAGCTGGGCTTCGGGGCGCGATGGTGGGTGGATCTCGCCACAGGTCGGGCACTCGTACCGGCCTTC
>CALFPI010000175.1 GCA_937919035.1 uncultured Gemmatimonadaceae bacterium | reverse complement strand
GGATCTCCTGAACGTCCATGCGTAACGCGATCCAGTGCATCTCTTCCGGCTGCGGCTTCGAGGCGGATTGGGATTCAGCCATGGTCAGTCTCCTGAAGATAGAAGTGCATCTCGGCAAGACCAACCTTGCAGTCTCCGTGCCAGCGTGGCTCTCAGAGACAAGCGGCGGCGGCATCGACCCGGGTGTGCGGCCCAGGAACCGGTCCTGTCGCCGGCGCTACACATGCACGACCAAAACCGCCCATACGCCCAGTTGATGGCATCGTCGGGATGGCTTTCCAGCGCCGCGCCTTCTTCGTATGCCTGCTCCGCCGCAGCCAGGGCGTGCAGATGATCGGCTGGCCCATCACCAGCCCTCCTGCCGCGGACCGGCCGATGCGCACGAGGACAACTCTTTGCCTTGCTGCACCCCACTCATGACGAAATCCTCCACGACCCACGATGCTTCCAGCTCCGTTTCCAAGCGCTTCACCACATCCGGCAGCAGGTAGTGGAACCCCTCCGGGTCGTGACAGAAGGTCTCGTCCGGCAGGTTGGGCGCGATGAAGAAGCTCTGCTCCCCCGCAGTGACCTGATGGCCGAGCTTCAGCCGCTTGCCCGAGGCGTCGTGCACGATCTGAGCGATGTTCCACAGTGACTTTCCGTCGAGCAGCACGCACAGTACTGGTACGGTCACCTGCTCGGCAGCGGCCGGGCGCTGCAGCCATATGGTGGGTGCTCTGGGATTGGCCATGGCGAACAGTGTTGGTCCACCATGGACGGGAAAAGCCCGGTCGATCGCCTGCCGCAGGACCTGCTGCCCCTCTTCGGGGCCACCGGCGCGGTAGGGCGTCAGATCACCCAGCGACTCGGGTACGAATCCCTCCGTCACCCCCAACCCGACCTGTGGTGGCAGCAACGGTGGGTAGTCGACGGTGAGACTGCGCTCGTCATCCAGCCGGCCCTGCTGCGTGCGGTAGGGTTGGACGAGGTTGTACGGAAAACAGGCAAAGGCGTTGAGTCGGTCCCCGATCAGCGGCCAGCCCTGTTCGTGCAGGAACTGCGCCAGTTCGACGACGGCGCGCCAGGCGCCGACGAAGACCCGGCATTCCGTCGCCTCCACCTCAAATTCGTCGTCGCTGTCGAGTCGCCGCCAGCGCACATCGGCACGGCGCCGGGAGAACGTGCCATGTCGCAGGCGATCATCCAGACCATCCACGACCCACGCGCCGGGGCGCTGCTGATACTGACGAACGAGATCCGTCAGGACCCTGGAATCTCCGGGGATCGACGGCAGCACCAGGGCTCGCAGAATGCCGGCGGGCTGCTCGACGGCCAGTCGTATCCCAGGCACCGGCAGCTGCCAGTTGATGCCCAACTCACGGGCAAACCACTGACGGAAGAACGGCTCACGCGGGTCGAGCCGGGCCGTGGCCACGTCGTGCTCGGCAGAGTTGCGCCGGGCGTCGCGGTTGGCCAGCGTCGCGCCGAAGTGGTAGGTCAACCCCTCGGTCAGCGTCTTACCGGCAAAGAAGCTGTGGAACACCGTTTCGCCATCCCACAGCTCGATGATGTCGAGCCGGTTGTCGGCGACTTCGACGCGGCACACCGGCCCCTGACCAAAGGCGGACCAGGTGTAGTTGATGGAAAAGCCGGAGGGCGCGGGCTCAAAGCTGGCATCGTCACGCTCCCCCAGCAGCAGGTAACGGGGCAGCTTATCGGGTGTGTCGATCTCTTCCAGCGGTGTTGCGAAACTGTCCGGCACGGCAAAAGACGGCAGCGTCAGGCGGTCTGGTGCTGGGAAAGCGGACTGCAGAGATGCGGCTGGCGACAGGTGCATGGTGTGTCTCCCTCATGTGAGGGGGCTTTTTAGCAGTTTTTTTAGAGTGGCCCGCAATACGCCCCAAATCGCCACTGACGGTCCGCGCTGGCGGACCCGACTTCTGTCTCTCTTTATCTCGCCTTCGTCCGGGCAAGAAAAAACCCGGCAGCCACCAAAGGCCGCCGGGATCGTATGTCAGTCCGGAGGGCTCTTTAGCTCGTTGTTTTACGTGGCGGCAAGCTGCCTGCAAATGACCACGGGTGGTGCCATATACTATTGTCGGATTTCGGGGTATTTGTCAAGTGCAAGGGTTGGTCTGATCATCAAAATGGCCCAGCACGACACACGGCCCGCTCCTACGGTCCTACCCTCGTCGTCCCCGTCACGCGTTGGACAGAGACCACTCCGGAGCGCGTCGCCTTCCTCGCGAAATGGCTTTGTTTCGCAAAAATGCCTCTCTGGTTCGACCGGCTCGACAGCATCGCCGGCGAACGAAATGCCGAGCTCTCAGGCTCATTTCCAGGCCCGTCCCAAATCGTTGACAATTTTCTGCACCTGCGCACTTTTGCCGCGGTTCATATATGCACTCTGTCATGCGGACGGGGTGCCAATCCCGCAAGAGGAGCCCATTATGACCGGTACGAAACAGATTGAGGCAAACCGCAGAAACGCAGAAAAGTCCACCGGGCCGACAAGTGCCAAGGGAAAGAAGGGAGTTGCAGGCAATGCGGTGAAGCACGGCCTGACTGCACGCCGGCGCTTCCTGCTGCCCGACGAAGACGAAAAGGACTTCGAGGACCTGCAGGACCGTGTCTGGCAGGAACTGAGGCCGGAATCCGTACTGGAAGAGGAGGTCGTTCGCCGGATCGTCGATCTACTTTGGCGACTACGCCGGGTCGGGTTGATCGAGACAGGTGTGCTGACCTTCTCGTTCTTCGAGGGACTTCGTCGGCGAGCCGACGACAAGATTTCTGCTTTGCAGAAGAGGGGCCCCGTCTGGGGAGAGACCGCGGAGGAGTTCAAGCTTGTTGAGGCGAGTCACGACAAAGCCATTGCAAAGCTTGACAAGGAAGCGAGCATGCTGGGCAGGGCCTTCGCAGAGGACGCCGCCAGCCGCAACGCGCTGATGAAGCTTGCCCGCTACGAGTCGACACTCTCGAGCCAGCTCACCAAGGCGCGACACGAACTGGACGCGCTTCAGCTCAAGCGCGTCCACACGACTGACTATGAGGTGGAGCCAATGGCGGAAATCATCACCAGCAACTGACCGTTGCCGACAGCGCGACAACAGCCGCCCTGCGCATTATGGCAGGGCGGCTGTTGTCGTTTATTTCGGTTTGCCTCTCAGCCGAGATCCGCTGCCGTGAACTTACTCTTGCTCATAGTGCGACAAGTCGCCAGGCCGATACGATGGCTCTACGCACAAGCGCGCCAACGTGCTCGTCCAACCGCCCCACAGTACCCCGCACGATCAGGCCGATGCCTACGCCAGGGCAAAGCTGGCTGGTGAAACCACGGCTGGAGTTAAAGGACCTGCAGGCACAACGAGTGGAATCCTTCGAGTATTCCGTGGCAGAGAACGACTAGAACCAGGTCTCACCGCACCATGACAGACGGCCGCACTGCGATTGCAGGGCGGCCATTTTTCGTCGGGCTCTAGTCTGCCTGGTACTTCAGCAGATCACCCGGTTGGCACGAGAGTGCCGCGCAAAGGCGGTCGAGCGTACCAAGGTCTATTCGACGAGCTGTACCTCGTACGAGCGGGCCGATCTGAGACGGATTGATCCCCGAGGCCTCGGCAAGGGCCAGTTGGCTCTTGAAGCCACGTTTGGCCATGATGCTTCCTACTTCAATGACAACGGGCATGTAGAAACTCATCCAGATATGCGCCCCTAGGGCACTTGTGCCTTAGGGAACTATTGTTGTATACTTGATATAGAATAGCGGCTCACCGGTTGCGTTTGGCGACGGTCACCGGCGAGCCGCCAGCATCCCACCCTATAGAGGAAAGGACACCATGGTGGCCAACGTACCACCCCCCTGGAACAGGCGCAAGCAGGTGCTTCCCACTCCAGTCAGCGATCCCATTCAGTCGACCGCCTATTGCACCCGTCGGGAGGAATATGTCCACGACGGTGCATGTCTGGATTGCTTCCTGAAGCATGTGCAGCTCCAAGTGGCGTTCCGGCTACGGAGCCACTGCACAGACCTACATCTCGTCTCATCCCTACCTTGCCACTCACCGGACAGAGAAAATCCAATGGACGTTCCCACGCTGACACCCTCCCGTCTTCCCTCTTCACAGGAATGGTCAACGCTTCTCGACATGGCGCAGACCATTGCACGCTCCGGGTTCCTACCCAGCAATCTGGCCACCGTTGAGAAAGTGGCTGCCATCATCCTGAAGGGCCGGGAGTTGGGCATTCCCGGCATGCAGTCCATCTCACACATCCACGTCATCGACGGCAAGCTTTCCTGCTCAGCGGAGCTGATGCTGGCCCTGTTGGCTCGGGGAGGCATCACCTGGGCGTGGAAGGAGGACGGATCCGATGGAGAATCGGCTGTGATCGAATTCTATCGAGAAGGATTTGCACCCGTGGCGGGACGATTCACGATGGAGGACGCCCGCCGTGTTGAGACTGTGGCGTGGGAGAATGGTGAGAAGAAGACGGTGAAGCTCGCCGATCGTGAATCCTGGAAGAACTACCCGGCAAATCTTCTGCGAGCACGGGCGATTGCCAACGGCGCCCGGATGATCGGCCCGGATCTGCTCACAGGTATGAGCTACACTCCCGAAGAACTCGGTGCTACCGTCGACGAGGAGGGCCTTCCGGCTCCCTCCTCCCCTCGTCCGAAGCCCTACGTCCGCTTTCTGAAGCGTTGTGCGGAGATACAATCGGCGATGGACGAGAAAGACTACCAGACGATTCTCAACCAGTTCGATCTTGGATCCCCTCAAGAGGTTGACGAGGACGACACACAGACGATGAGACATCTCGTCGAGGCCCTCCTGGAACCTTCGCAGGCTATCGCCGCCGGATAGGGAGCACATCATGACTGTGGAAATGCTGTCTTCGACAGCGGCAGGGACCGGTGTGCTCGGTCCGGAGGATATGCTGCATCAACTCGATGAACTGATGGCTCTCCCGGGAGCCCAGGGACACCACTACCTCGTCGTTCGGCAGCTGCTGGTTGAGGGGCGATCGATCCAAAACTGCTCTTTGCAGGAACTCCAGAAATTCACGGGAAAATCAGCCTCGACCTGCAAGGTAATCCGTCGATTTGTGCAAGACTTCGCACTACGGATCTCTGCCCAGGGTCAGGATTCTGACCCATGTGTACATGGTATCAGTACATGTGTACAACATGTACAGAACAACATGCATGAGGCGGAATCTGGACCGCTCATTCAGCAGCTGAAGGATCTCCGCTGGGGGCAGAAGAACGGCAGGCAGGTGCAAGACCCAGAGGAACTGATCCAAGCACATGGCGTCGAGCGGATCCGAGAGGCTGTCGAGAAAGCCAGACGGTCCGATGTTAAGAATCCCGCCGGGTTCATCACGTGGTTCCTGCGTCAACCAGCAGAGGCCGTATCGGCGCCAACACCCGTCCAGGAGACGGCGGCGGTCCTGCCAGTCCTACCATCCGTGTCTCAGCATGAAGCCCTCGCAGACTGCCGCACACGCACAGAAACTCCAGAGCTGCAGGTGACGCTGGACTGGCTGCGAGGCAAGGTCCGCCCCCAGACGTGGAAGAGCTGGTTTGAGGACTGTCGACTGACACGTGCGGATAACACAGTCACGGTCTGGCTATCGAATCGCTATACGCGGGACTGGGTCCGGGATGAGTTCGCCAGACTGCTGCGGACGGCGCTGGAAGAAACCGTGGGCAGTGGAATGCAGCTGATGTTCGAGGTGTCGGAATGACCTCCGCGATGCTGTTGCCAAAGTCGCCCAGAGAGAGCGATTTGAGATACCTGAAGTGGATCAAACAACAGCCGGAATGGCGGTGCTTAGTGACAGGACTAGCAGATGCGGTAGCCTGTCATCTGCGCTCGGTGGGCGCTGGTGGTTCAGACTATTGGGTGTTTCCTCTCATTCAGCCGCTACACGATGAGTCACATCGACGCCCGGAGTTCTTCTGCAAGCATCGTAAGGCGATCGCCGAATGGTTCTACGTACTGCCGCAGCTCCATGCACGATACCGCTCTGGCGTGTTCAAATCTTGAGCCGCCGACAAGGCATGAAGCTGCTGATTCTACCGGACAGTTCTGGAAATAGTTGGCTTCTCAAGTGTGTCCGGCCATCCCGTTTGCTCACAGTTCCATATCATGCCATATAGATTGACACCGATCTGCCCATCGGGCTATTTTTAAAGCAATTGCAGGCGTGCCTTGTGCGCGCCGATGCCGAAGGTGCTGTATCACCATCGGCATTTGGACAAAAGGGAGTGGGGTCCTTCAGAGGATTCGACTCCCTTTTTTCGTTCTGCCAGAAGGAGATATGCCACATGAATACCATCAGCAAACACATTTCCGAAAGGACCCCATGGAAGACCTGAAAAACCGCTGCAGCGCAACGACGAGGTCAAGCAAGCGCTGCCGCAGACCAGCCGTCGAGGATGGTTGCTGCCAACAGCACGTGCGGACATCTGGGACTCATAATGAAGGCCAACGAAAGCGCTTCCTCGTAGAGCTGGCGAAGTTTGGGAGCGTGCGATTGGCATGCAACGTGGCGGGTGTGAGCCGGTCATCCGTCTACACCTGGCGCTACGAGGACAAGGACTTTGCGTTTGCGTGGGATATGGCTGAGGAGGCGGCAACCGATGTGCTGGAGGAAGAGGCCCGAAGCAGGGCTATTGAAGGGCAAAGCGACACAATGCTGATGTTCCTGCTCAAGTCACTGCGCCCGGAGCGGTTCTGTGACCGGGAGCGACATCGGCGGCTTGAGCCTGGGCTGGCGAAAGCCCCGATCCCGCCAGAGAGCAACATCAATCTCTACCTCGATTCGTTGTCCACCGAGGAGCTCAAGGCGGTCAAAGAGGC
>CALFPI010000174.1 GCA_937919035.1 uncultured Gemmatimonadaceae bacterium | reverse complement strand
CAGTTCGCCCTGGGTGATGAGTGGCTCCGACTTGAGCAGCAACTCATCAAGCGACTGCTGTGGTGTCGAGTCCGTTGTATCGATCTCGACCAGCAGTCCTTTGTGCGTGAACAACGATTTGTCGACTTCGTCGGCAAAACGTGTCTTCAGCGCCGGCACGTCCGCAGACTTGATGATCTGATACTCGTGCGGCTCGGCTGCCATACGTTGGCGAATCTTCTCGTCGCTGGCGGTGACGTGGATCAACACCAGATCCGGCAACCGTGCCTCCAGTACCTGCACCTCGTAGAGCCGCTGATGCCGATAGTAGTAGCGGGGATAATACGGATTGTCTGGATCCTCGCCATACATCTCTGAATAGATCGCTTCTTCGATGTGCCAGCCGCTGATCATCACGTGGTCGTAGTTGCGCAGCACCTCGACATGATACTGCAACTGCATACGCTGCATCCGTTCCTTCACGTCGTTCGGATAGTGCACGTATGCGGCACGCGACTCGGGGCTGAGCGTGGCGTCGGGGATCGTGAAGTGGTCATCCCCGTGCACCCGCAGACTGCGCTGACGGTAGTAGGCCGTGAGCCCGTCGATCAGGGTGGATTTTCCGGAGTACTCAGTCCCGACGAAGACGCAACGCATAAGCGACGACCTTTCTCTCTCTGGTGGCCTGCGGACCGCAGGGTATATTCACCCCACTCCGCGACCGGATATTGCGCCAAGATAGGCAGGTTGCGCATGCCCCGGCAAACCGACGACGAGTAGCATGACTGAATCCCGCACCGGCAGCACACCCCCCGTAGGCGTTCTGATCGCACAACTGGGTACGCCCGAGGCACCCACGGCAAAGGCCCTGCGCCCCTACTTACGCGAGTTTCTCTCCGATCGCCGCGTCATCGATCTGAATCCGCTGAAGTGGCTGCCCATTCTGTATCTGTTCATCCTGACACGCCGCCCGGCGCGCTCGGCCCGTCTCTATCAGCGCATCTGGACAGATGACGGCTCGCCCCTTCTGGTCTACTCGCGGGCACAGGAGTCAGGCGTTCAGGCCCGGCTCGGGGATGGCTTCCGGGTCATCGTCGGCATGCGCTACGGCAAGCCGGGGATTGATGCGGCCATGGCACAGTTCGCCGCCGAGGGCATCGAGCGCATCGTTGTGCTGCCCATGTTCCCGCAGTTTTCCTGCTCAACGACGGGGTCGATCTACGACGGGGTGACACGAGCCGCGTTTGGTCGACGCTGTCCCCTGTTCTTCGATCGCCGTCGACAGATGCCGACTCTGCGTTTCGTGCCACCCTACTTCGACCATCCTGAGTACATCGAGAGTCTGAAAGTGATTGTCGAAGAGCAGGTAGAGAGACTGGCGCGCACCCCGGACCGCTATCTCATCACATTTCACGGGATCCCTTTGCGTTATGTGGAAGAAGGGGACCCGTACCGCGATCAGTGCCTTCGCACCGGGCAACTGCTGGCCGAGGCTCTGGCCCTGCAACCCGAGCAGTGGGTTCAAGCCTTCCAGTCGCGCTTCGGCAAGGAAGAGTGGTTGCAGCCGTATACCGAAGATGTGCTGGCCGAGTTGCCCGGCCAGGGGGTGCAGACGCTCGTGGCGACCTGTCCGGGGTTCACCGCTGACTGTCTGGAGACGCTGGACGAAGTCGGTACGGAGGGGGGTGAGATCTTTCGCCATGCCGGTGGTGAGCAGCTGCACCTGGCGCCTTGTCTCAATGCCCACCCCCGCTGGCTCGATGCCATGGCGAGCATCATCCGCTCCGAGGCTGCCGGCTGGCAGACGCGAGCCACCACTTGAGCAACGAATCGGTGTTGAATCCGTCCCAGGAAGCGCGCCTGCTGCGCCTGGCCCGGAACCTCGTCGATCTGTCGCGCGGCCAGGTTCTGGTTTCCCCTGCCCGGCAGGCGGAGGGCTTCTGGTTTGGTGGGGGCAACGTCGTCCGTGACACCGATGGCAGTCTGTTGTTGCTGGGACGATATCGCGACGCCGGCGACAGCCGCACGGGTCTGGCTGCCGGACCTCGAGGACGCGAACTGGTGCTGTGGCGTTCGACCGACGACGGGCGAAGTTTCGCCCGCGCCGTGTCCTGGGCCAAGACCGAGATCGGTGGTAGCTCGCCCGTGCTCAGCATCGAGGGTGCAGCCCTGCATGTAACGCCCTCTGGGGCTCAGGTTTTTTTGTCTACCGAGCGACAACGGGCTTACCCGAGAGCGTTGCGTGCATTTCAGAAACCCGGCACGGGTGTCTGGGCGATCGATCGCTTCGACGCCGAGTCCGTCGCCAGCCTCGACGCAGGCCGCAATGTCCGTCGCATCCTCACCGGGGATGATCCCGCCTACCTGCACGTGAAGGATCCCAATCTGTCTCCGGGGCTGCATCCTGACGAACGACTGTTGCTGTATTGCACACATCCCTACAACTGGTCGTCGAGTGCCAGCGGCTGGGCCCGGATCGACGCCACAGGTGATATCATTTCATATGGGGATGACTTTTTCCCGCGAGGGCCGGTCTGGGATGTCGCCGCCAGTCGCATCACCTGCCGGATGCCGGTGCCCGGGATCG
>CALFPI010000173.1 GCA_937919035.1 uncultured Gemmatimonadaceae bacterium | reverse complement strand
CTCTGCAGGCTCTGCTGAGCAAGATTGACAGCGTCGGAGCGACCCTGGGCGATTGACCTGGGCAATTGACCTGGCGATTTATTCTGGGTGCTGGACAAGAAGGAATCGAAGTGGAGCGGGGCCCGCATACCGCTGAGTGGCGACGTTCGCCACATCGACTGATGTTCAGGCCCCGCTCTTTCCACCGCGCGTGAACAAGACCGAGGATCGGGTTGGGGAATCGGGCCGCAGGTTCCGCTTGGCGTCATACGCACGGTGGGTGAAGGACCGCGCCGTCCCCCTCGATCCAACTGGCATGATGCCACTGACCCCTGCTTCGTCCCGCCGGGTCGCGGTTCGAACAGCAGGCCGGCAACACAGGCAGCCAACCCGGGCGCCCGTCAGCAGCATCCATGTTCACTGCCACAGCTTAGAGGGACACATTGAAGCAGCTTTGAACATTTCTGCATTCAGAACCATGACTCGCCTGTGTCCGCAAAACCGGATTCGATCCGGAAGGTGGACGCGTGGGTCCCTGTCGTCTTACGTTGAAGTCCCAATAACAGATCACCGCAGGCCACGCTTAGTTTCTTCTGCAGTCACTCCCAATCCACTTCCAGTCTCTTGTGAGGGCCACTACGCGTGAGTGTGGCGCACCAGGACGAGATCGGTGCTTCGGCGCAGAGCGCACTTCCAGCCTCGACGGATGAGGAGCTGGTACAGCGTGCCCAGGACGGCGACGGGCCTGCCTGGGAAGAGCTGTTGCGTCGACATACCGATCTGTTGCGCCGCCATGCCCAGCATCTGGCCCGCGCCTCCAGTGGCCTGTCCGACGAGGATCGTGTCGACGAAGCCAGTGAGATCTATCTCTTTCTGGCCGAGCGTGTGCGCAAGAGCCTGGGCAGTTTCGCGGGGCGGTGCCAACTGCGGACGTGGATCGTCGCCATCATTGGCAATCGCGCCCACGTACTGAAGGCGTGGTTACGAATCAAGGATCCGAGCCGCGCAGAAGTACGCATCCCGGCGGTGCTGCGGGACCACCCGGCCGCCGATCATGAGATCTTTCGCCGGCTCGTGTGGGGCCTGGACCCTCGCCGCACGGCTGTGGAACTGGATGTCCCGGAGTCCCACTGCCACGATATCGAAGCCATGATCGAGCGCCACAGTCCCCGAGTGGCAGCGCGCATACGCGCCAACAGAATGGCCCGATCGGCCCCGGTGCGTCTGGCCTCCGGTGACGATGACGAGGGTCATGTCGTACATCTGGCCGATCCCGGACGTGATCCACATCAATCCCTCGTGCAGGCTGATCTGGAGACCGTCGTTGAACAGGAGATCAGCACGGTGCTGCAGAACCTCGGGGGTGCCGCCCGCCGGCTCCTCTACCTGCTCTATGACCAGGAACTGACCGTCAGTCAGGTGACGCGCCTGGCAACAACCGATGCCGCCGGCATGGCCGGACTCGAGGATGCCAACCATTGCTACTATTTGAAGGATCGGGCCCTGCAGGATATGATCGACCGCATTCTTCGGCGCCTCGTGGCAACAGGGCACACGCCGGCACCGGCGGGTCGCCGCTGGTTGCTGCGCTGCGTCGAGGATGTACTGCGCAGCCGCGGTGTAGCCATGACCCCATTAACTCCGAACGACGACCCACTGTCCCTCTAATCATACCGTGATGCCAACGACTTCATCTTCCGGGGGGCTTTGCCCCGACCCGCAAACCTGGTGCGGCTATGCGGACGGTTCCATCCATGGTGCGGAGAGACTGGCACTGGCAACTCATGTGCAGGGCTGTGATTCCTGCTTCGCTACCCTCACGCAGCTGCGACGGGATCTTGCAGAGGATGTGCCAGATGTCCGTACCGGTGATTCCGGCCCCCCGGCTCCAGCGAACCAACTCGTGCGCTTCCCTGGAGCCGGCAATGCCATCTACGCAGTGGCTGCGGCTCTGGCACTGCTGTGGGTGGGGATCGAGCGATGGGTCGGGCCGGATGCGCCCGTTGCAGTCTACCAGGACTCCTCTGCTGATACGACGCGGCCTGGTCAGCAGTCTGGCATGCACTCCGGTATTCTGGGCTTTGCCGCTGATGGCACGTCGGCACCACCGGTTGCCCTGCGAGCGCCTACCCACGTGCTGGTGGTCTTCACCCAGTTCGCCGGTACGCCCGCCCTGCCCGTCCCGACGTGGGGGACGGGGCTCTTCAACGGGGAGTCGGGCCAGACGGTGCAAGGGCTCTGCAGCGCCATCTGTGAGCAACTGTCCATGACGGGCACAGTGTTGCCGAAGCGCCTGCAAACGCGCTTTCCCGCATCGGCCTTCAGCGAAGCGCCTGCAGACAATCGTCGCCGCTACGCTGGGCAGATTCTGCAACAACTGCGACAGGAAACAGACCTCGCGCCGTTGCATGGCGATGGCGATGGGTTGCCGGACTTCGTCGTCCTCGTATTGGCAGATGCCGCCGAAGAGCGCCTCGGCTACTCGTCAAGCCAGGATCTCGACCAGCGAGCCCTGGAAGAGGCGCAGATGTTGCGTAACAGTGGCTACGCCGCCCACGGAGCGATCATCGCGGAGCATGAGGAGGCGACGGCGCGGGACATATGCCGTCGTCTGCAGAAGGCCATGAAACCGTGAAGCTTCGACCTTCGTACCTGGTGTGGCTCGCCGCTCTGTCTCTTACGTGGGGCCTAGCGGCGCGGGCGGCGACAGGACTCGCAGGGGACCATCCAAAAGCCGTCTCCGCCGGGCGGGTATTCGACAGACTGGTCGCCGCTGTCGGAGACGCACGCACGCCGCCGACCTTGCGACTGGTGCCAGAGACCCGGGGTGGCAATCTGCAGATCGCCTGGTACTCAGCGCAGGCGCATACGGTATTCCTTGAAGAGCGCGTCTATGATCTGTGTGTGACCCAGGGCGCGGACTCTCTGGCCGCATTGGCTGTGCTTCTTGGCCATGAACTGGCCCATTTCTACGGCAACCATGACTGGGCTGGCGATTTCGGCAACGGCTTTGCTGATCTCCAGGTGGGTCGACAGATGCGCGATGCACATCGACAACGCGGGCTGCAGTACGAGACCGAAGCGGATGTGTTCGGCGGCTACTACGGGTATGCAGCCGGGTTCAATACACTCGGCGTTGCGCCGAAGTTGCTGGACGATATCTACCGGACATTCGCCCTGTCGGATGATCTGCCGGGGTACCCGGGATTGAATGAGCGTCAGGGAATTGCCCGCCGCTCGCAGGAGAAGCTGGCGGAGTTGGTTCCCGTATTCGACGCGGCTCGCCACCTGCTCGTCATCGGCGAATACGAGATGGCCGCCGCCGCCTTCGATTGGCTGGCACGCGACTTCCCGAGCCGCGAGATCCTCAACAATGCGGGTGTGGCCTTTGCCCTTGGAGCACTGGCGGCCATGCCGGCGGGGCAGGTGGTCTATGCCATGCCCTTTGAGTTGGATGCGCGCACGCGATTGCGCCAGGCCCATGCCGGGCAAAGGGGCCAGAGCGGTGCCACTGAATCGGTGCAAAAATTACTCGAGCAGGCCCGCCAGCACTTTGACAGCGCCCGTCGACGCGATCCTGACTACGTACCGGCACTGGTCAACCTTGCCGCCGTCGATTACCTGGAGGGACGTCTGCACGCGGCGCTGGGCCAGGTGACCGAAGCGCTGTCCAAGGCGACGGCCGACGACGACGGCCGCTCGCGTGCCGCCGCTCTGCTCGTTCGGGGGCTCTGTCGCGTCGATTCGGACAGTCTGCGCGCTGCAGCCGATTTTCGCGCGGCGCTGATCGGTGCGCCGGAACTGGCCCAACGAAACCTCGAGATCCTTTCGGGGGACCGTGGCCAGCAGGTGATGACGGCACAGCCTGGTGTGCGCGAGCCAACCGTAGGCCCCGGCAGCGAGTCCCATGACGCAATTCTCGCACAGCCGCGGGTCATCGAACTGACTGGTGTACAGCTGCGGGAGGGCGGCACGCCCCTGATCCTGTATCGGGATCTCGGGGATCGCCACGGCTACGTTGTCGACACCGGGGAGCGTAGCCTCATCCTGCTGGCGACGGCACCGGGGTACGCCGGGGTCACGGCACGGGGGATCACCATCGGCGCCAGCTCCGCGGCGTTGTCCGAGCTCTACGGCGAGCCGCAGCGCGTGATCAGCGGGGTTGTGGCGACGGACATGGTCTACGACGACGCCGGCATGGTGTTTCGCCTGGATGATACGAACCACGTCGTCGGCTGGCTGCGCTTTCATGCCGTGACAGAGGTGATCGATGAACCACAACGGGTGCCTGGCGCCGATTTCGGGCCCCGCGTTGCCCTCGTGATTGGCAACGACAGCTATGCCGAAGCGCCCTTGCGCAATGCGGTAAACGACGCCGTTGCCATGACTCGCACATTGCGCGCCGCAGGTTTCGAGGTGATCCAGGAGGTGGACGCCGACCGACGATCCATGGCCGACGCCATCCGCAGATTCGGCGAGCGTCTGTCTCGTCGTGGCGGTATCGGGCTGTTCTACTACGCCGGACATGGTGTGCAGGTGGGCGGCGCCAACTACCTGATCCCCGTGGGCAGCAATATCGGTCAGGCCAATGAGGTCGCCGACGAGTCGATCGCCGTGGATCGCATTCTGCAGAAGATGGCCAGTGCCGGCAATGACGCGAACATTCTGTTTCTCGATGCCTGCCGCAACAATCCGTACGCCGGTTCGCGGTCGGGTGGGACGGGGTTGGCGCCCCTTAATGCCCAAGGCTCCTTTGTAGCCTACGCGACACAACCGGGAAAGGTTGCCGCAGATGCCGGCACCAGTGAACACGGTGTGTTCACCGGTGCGTTGCTGCGCCATCTGCTGAGGCCAGGTCAATCGATCACACAGTTGGCCTACGCCGTACGCAAGGACGTCGGTGAGGCGACGGCAGGCGCGCAGTTTCCGCTTGTGGAAAATGGCCTGAGTGCGGAGTTCTACTTCGTCCCGGAGGGGGCGACGGCGGGCGACTTCGGTTATGCCGTGGCCTCTGCTGGCGCCGCTACCGCACCGCTGGCTGACGACATGGTGGAGGTGCCGGATTTCGGCTTTCGGATCGATCGATGTGAGGTCACAAATGCGGCCTTCGCCGGTTTCCTCAATGATCGCGGCAACCGCTTGGAAGATGGTGTTCTCTGGCTCGACGAGGAGGATGCCGACGTGCTCATCGAGGTCCGCGATGGCACCTACGCCGCTCGTACGGGCTTTACCGACCACCCTGTGATTGAAGTGACGTGGTATGGCGCCAGGGCCTTCTGTGCCTGGCGTGGGTCGGTGTTGCCCACGGCCCAGCAGTGGGAGCAGGCCGCGTGGGGGCCGGCTGGTTCGAACGACGCGGCGATCGGCAACTTCCAGTCCAATGATGGTGCCGGGGGAACGACGCCTGTCGGCCGCTTTCCCGCGGGCGCCGGGCCCTATGGTACGCTGGATATGGCGGGCAATGTCTGGGAGTGGGTTGACGATGCGGACGGTACGCGCCGGCTCATTCTGGGGGGCTCGTGGTACAACGCCGCAATTCCGCGTCAGCGGGACTGGCTGGATGCGGCACAACCCAACGAATTCACCGGGTTCCGCTGTGCCACTCCATCGGTACAGTCGCCGTCGGTCATTTCTGCACGCGACTCACACTGAAGCGGATGCCGACGGCGCCCCGACTGCGGATCTCTGCAATCAGCGACGGCGTCAGGCCTGCCCGTTGTGCACCCACCGCCTGCCGGAGTCGCAACAACTGATCCTCCAGGTCCCCCTGACGGGCGTCGCCGGCAACGAGGACAATATCCCAGCTGCCGTCCTCGTCCTTGCCGGTACGGGTGTGCAGCCAGCCGTCACCCGAAGGGAGCAGGACGATCTTTCCCGGTTCGACCAGAATGGGGCGACTGGCCTCTTCCGGAAGACGCTCAACTTCGCCTTCCGGGGTGATGACGAAGACGTAGATGAGGCTCTGTTCACGCACCGTCAGTGCCAGGCGCAACCGGTCTCCCGCCTCTATGTTGACTTCACCCGTTGCCGTCGGCTGACTCTCGTTGACGGCAACGACGTCATGCTGCTGGCTCCCGG
>CALFPI010000172.1 GCA_937919035.1 uncultured Gemmatimonadaceae bacterium | reverse complement strand
GTTGACGGCAAGGCGAAGGCAGCTGCTCGAGATGCTTCCGTTGCTGCACAGGTGCAGGCTGATGTCGATGCCGCCTGGGGCCAGGCTGAGGCCGAGCAGGATGATCCGGACGAGGATCCGGGCGAGTTCGCCAGTCTGGGCAATCCCGCCATCGATGAAACACAGGCCAGCCAATGAGACACATGACGTCCATGCTATGTTGTGACGACGGTGATGCCGATGACATGCCACAAAAGAGAGAGCGTGGCTCTGTTGCCTCTCGTGTGGCCAAATCCGGTGACGGCGGCAAGGAAGTTGGGGGCGGTAGTCGGGGTGCGGCCATTCCTCCCAACAACTGGGAGAAAGGTGAGTTCTTCGACGCTGCTCAGGCCAAGGACGGATTGATCGATCCCTCCGAAGGTGATGTGTATTTCCGTGCAGACGAGGATCGACCGGCGCCGCACACCAACCGCACGTATCGTGGCAACGCCTGGAAACCAGCGTCCGGGGACGGATCTTCCGTCCAGATGCCATACTCGACGCAGTAGAAGCGCATCTTTTTGTGGGGGAGAGGTATGCCGAAAAAACGTCCTGATCGTCCATGTGTAACCGCAGCATTGTCGAAGATGCGTGAGGCCAACGGCTTCATGCTCATCCTCGACATGCCACATAGCCATCCAAGCATTGTGGCAGATGCCATTGCCAGAGGTGAGGCGCCGCCCACGACGCTTCACCTCATGGTGTCTCCAGAATTCGGTAAGCCCAAGACGGCCATGGTTGCCTTGGCTCAGACTCTCTTCGACCTCAGAGGCAGGTACATGCCCAAAGAGGAAGAAGGCCTCCCGCCTCCCATTCAGATGATGGGCGATCTGCAGGCCAAAACCAACGGCGACATCACTCTCGGCCCCAGTATCTACGCCTACATGAGGTTCGGCACTGACGGGGAATACGGCGAGGAGATCAAGCTGCTGTGCTTGGAGGATTCTGTCCCTCCAGGGAAGAACCCCGGCGACAAGGAAGCAACCACCTCCATCAAGCTCATCCTGCCGGCCCCGTCCACCGTCGACCACTATAAGACCCATCTTGACGAATTCGAGCAGTGGGCTATGGCACAGGGGTTGAGGATCGCCACTGAGACCGGTTGCCCACTCGATGTCACCAAGGAGATGCTCGAGAGCGCGATAGTCCAGCAGAAGAAGGCGTGGGAAAATGAATCAGAATAAGGTCGCTATCGCACTGATCCTGGTGACAGGACTGGTCGCATGGATCGTATGGCCACAGACCGACATGGTCACCGTGGCTCCATCGATACAGTTCAACCGGCACACTCAGGAGCAGAAGGATGTGGCCCTGGCATCGATACTGCCCGAGGGATATATCGATAGTCTCACTGTGTGGGAAACACAGGGGAAATTCGACTCCAGTGATACGTGCGCATTCTGGGCGCCGGTAGATTCCGGACAACCAGAGATGCCACCGTTTTGGATCGGCACCGTCACAGAGCTCAAACAGGTGCTGACGCAGTACCAACAGACTTCAGCAATCCCCCAAGGAGGGCCAAATTGAACGTCGACATCAATTTTGAACGAAACGACAGGTCTCCCAGCACTGCGGAGACTCTGGTCATTTCCTGTGGCCTGACGCCGCGGGAGGTGCAGAAGTTGGATGTGAACCGTGGTGAGGCCAGCATCGAAGATTACATTACGAGCGCCCTGCAGCTGACCGGCGAAGGTCTCGTGAAGGTCGTTGAAGGGATTTCCGACAATCCTGAAGACGAATCCACGGACAATATGCGAATCATCATCACGGCGGCTGATGAGAACGCTGTCGCCCTGGACGAGTTCAGGGGTGGGGATACGCTCTCTGAGTATGTTCTCAGGACCATGAACGTCGAGCGCGACCCGGAATACGTTGAGCAGATGGAACAGGACCAGGACCGGCCGTTCGACGCGGTAACTCGATAACACTCACTCTTTTCCAAGGTCGTGGGGGCCGATAGGATGTAAATTTGGACAGGCTCGTCCGTGTCAGGAAGCGCAAAAAGCCCCAGATCCTCGCCGTCTACCATGGGGTCAAAGGGGATCAAGACCTCGACAAAGTCGAGCCGTCCTACTACTGTACCCGCATCTGGATCGGCGTTGTCCCCCCAGAAGATGTCAATGGAGAACACTGCCCGGGATACGCTTGTGCTGTCGGAGAGGTCTACGACGGCGACCCCATGCAGAGAGACCGCAAGAGGATCGTCCTGGATGAAGGTGTATGTCTGGATCCTGCAGATTTTTCACCCAAGGAGCGACTATACTACGGCATCCGGAACGACCAAACCTCCCACCCCACCCTCTACACGCTGAAGGATGCGGTCCTTGCTCTCAAAGACTTGTATTGGGCAGAAGCTGTATTTGTC
>CALFPI010000171.1 GCA_937919035.1 uncultured Gemmatimonadaceae bacterium | reverse complement strand
GAGCCGACATGCTGGCCACTCTCGAAGGCACGATCCCGGAATTGCCGGCACACAAGCCGCGCTACCTGATGGGCGTCGGCCTGCCCCAGGATCTCATCGACGGTGTTTCGCGGGGCATCGACATGTTCGACTGCGTCATCCCGACGCGCAATGCCCGCAACAGCACGCTGTTCACCAGCACCGGGCGGGTGCGCATGAAGAATGCGATGCACGCCGACGACCCGGCGCCACTCGATGCGGCCTGTGTCTGCCCGACGTGTACGACGTATCATCGGGGATACCTGCGCCACCTGTTCCAGACCAACGAGATTCTTGGTCTGCATCTGGCGACGTACCACAACATCCACTTCTTCCTCGACCTGATGCGGCAGATGCGCAGCGCCATTATTGCAGGTTGCTTTACGGACTGGCGCCAGGCGTTTTTCGCGACTTACCAGGATCGGTGAGAATTCGTAGCTTGGATGGTTCCTGAAGCTTCCTATCCCTTCGCGCAAGGACCGACGGATCGTGCTTTTTTTCCTCGCTCAGCCTGCCTATGCCATGGGCGGTGGCGCCGGTGGTGGTGCCGACGGCAATCCCATCGCCCAGTTGCTGCCTTTCGTCCTGATGTTTGTCGTGCTCTATTTCCTGATTCTGCGACCGCAGATCAAGAAGCAGAAGACACAACAGAAAATGATCGACGAGTTGGAGAAGGGCGCCAAGATTGTCACCAGCGGCGGTCTCCACGGTGTCATCACGAATTTGAAGGATGATATCATCACGGTGAAAATTGCCGAGAACGTGCGTGTCGAATTGTCGCGTTCCGCCGTGTCTCGCGTCCGCGAAGACGGTGACGACAAGAGCGAAAAAAGCGACAAGTAGCGGCCCGACCGGTGCGCGTCGTCTTCCTGGGCACGCCCGTCTTCGCCGTCCCGTCGCTGCTGCGGCTGGCTGCCAGTCGGCACGAGGTGGTGGCAGTGGTCACCAATCCGGATCGCGCTGCGGGTCGGGGTCGCAAACTGCGTCCGCCCCCCGTTAAAGTTGCTGCCGTCGAGCTCGGGTTGCCTCTGCTGCAGCCGGAATCACCAAAGGAGCCGGGCTTGATCGCCCGGTTGACGGAGCTGGCACCGGACGCTTTTGCCGTGATCGCCTTCTCCCTCCTGCCCAAAGAGTTGCTCGCCGTTCCGCGCCTGGGGTCGGTGAACGTGCACCCGTCGTTGCTGCCCGCCTACCGTGGCGCTGCCCCCATCATCTGGGCTCTGTTCGATGGCTGCACCGATACGGGCATCTCGACCTTTCTGCTGAATCCAAGGATGGATGCCGGTGACCTCCTGCTGCAGGAGCATCTCCGCATCGGCGACAGCGAGACCGCCGGGGAACTCGAGGCTCGGCTTGCCGTGGATGGCGCCGACTTGCTCGTGCGGTCCCTGGATGGTCTGCAGGATGGCACGATCAAGCCACAGGCCCAGTCCACGCAGGGAGCCAGCCGTGCCCCCAAGCTGACGCGGGAGGATGCACGCCTGGACTGGACATGGCCTGCCGCGCAGGTGTTCAATCGCATCCGTGGGGCCAATCCCGTGCCCGGTGCCTTTACCACCTGGGCTGGTGGTTCGCTGAAAGTCCATCGCGCTGAACTCACGCCCGACGGCGGCACGCCAGGCGTTGTCCTGACGGCCTCCAAGGACGAGGGCCTCGTCGTCGCCTGTGGCCAGGGCGCGCTACGTCTGCTGGACGTGCAACCGGAAGGACGGCCACGCATGGCGGCCGACGCCTTCCTCCGGGGCAGTCCACTGACGGCCGGTACACTCTTCGGCACCGGCCACTGACGTGCGCTGCCACGTGGCATGCCTGGTGTTGCTGTTGACCGGCGCTGTCGAAACGCAGGCTCAGGTGCTCCAGGCCGCTATCGACACCGTTTCTGTTCGTGTCCTGGAGTCCGAACGCGGCGGGCCGACGGTAGCCGAAGTCGATTCCGTCACAGGTCTCTCACCCCGGGGCGCTCTGCTGCGCTCGGCCCTGATCCCTGGTTGGGGGCAGTTGTCCCAGGGGCACCCGTGGAAAGCGATGTTGTTTTCCGGCGCCGGCATCGGCTGGCTGTCGGCGGCTTTGGCCGATGCCGCCAGCGTTGGCGCCTCGGCGGCGACGGTCCGTCAGGATCGGGCCGCGCGGCGCAACACCCGGGTGCTGTTCTACGTCATCACTGCCACCCTTGCCGGTCTCGATGCCTACGTGGATGCCCATCTGGATGATTTTCATCTCGAGGCTGATCCTTTCGCCATGGCTGGTGCTCAGCTGACACTCCGTTTCTAGAGAGGCCTCTGATGCTCGATGCAGCGCAGCTGGAGCAGTTTCACAACGAAGGCTACCTCATCTTCGAGGCGCTGATCTCGGGTCCGCAGTTGGACCACTACGTCGCTGTTTTCGATGAGCTTGTGACGCAGGGCCGTCAGCTGACGACATCAGAGGGCCACTTCACCCTTGAGCTGGATGCCGACGGTGCGCCGCAACCAGGCCTGTTGCACAAGGTGCAGGGCGTCTGTGTTTTTGAACCCCGGATTCTGCAACTGGCCCAGGAGGCAGCCATCGTCGAGCGCGTCGTAGCCCTCGTCGGCAGCGACGAGGTCGATGTCTTCGGCACCAAATTCTTTCCCAAGCTTGCCGGCGGCGGCACATCCACACACTGGCATCAGGACAACTACTATTTTGGCACGGAGTCGGATCGCGTCATCTCCTGCGGCATCTACCTGCAGGATTCCGATCTGGCCAACGGCTGCCTGCGCATCGTTCCGCGAAGTCACCTCAGCGGCAGCATCGCGGCGCACCGCCATGAGCCAGGCATGCACGGATCCTGGACCGTCGTCGACGAAGCCGCCGCCATCGATGTCGAGGTCCCCGGGGGCTCCGTCGTGCTGTTCTCGGCCAACCTGTTGCATGGCACCGCCGACAACGACGATCCCGCACGCACGCGTTATTCCACTGCCTGGCACTACGTGCCGGGAGACCTCGATCTGGAGCGCTTCCCCCGGGGGGGATACGACGACCGTTTCACGGTTCGCCCCGCCACGCTGCCGACACCGTAGTCGTGGGGTAACAGAACTGGGTGCGGTTGCACCCAGTTGCACCATGCCCGCTGGTGGATAAGCACGGAGGCAAGCTTGCGGCCCGCGGTTTGCAGTCGCGTGGGCATGGCGACTTCGCGTTTGTTTCTGTTCTGTTTCGGCTGCCTCTGCATGGTGTCTGCCCCGCAGGCAGCTTTTGAGCGCGCCGTATTTCCACAGCCCCCGTTGACCACCGGCTTCCGCCCCACGATCAGCCCTGCCGACCTCAGCGACTTGCGCCAACTCTGCGGTGGCATCCGGCATGATCGCCCCTTCGGCCTGGCGGCGCTCAGCGGTCATGGTCTGTTGCTGGCAACACCCCTGTCGGCGCGGCTCGGCTTGGGCTTCGGTATGGCTCAGCGGGGGCCGCGGCGCCATCGGGAGTACTCGGCCTGGATCGGGGCGGGCCTGCGGCTTCATGCACTGATATCGATTGGTGTCGCGGCTCGGCAGCTGGCTTGGCGTGGGATGAGCGCTCGCGGCGCCACCGTTGGCGCCTTCTCCGTCGGCGGCCAGGTGACGCTGTCGCAAGCCTGGTCCCTGGCGGGAGCCATGGAGCAAGGGACACGGATATCGCCAGCCCGCACATCTCTTCGTCTGCTGCACCACGATGCGGCCGGTAGCGTCGCCGGCGGCTTGTCGACCCGCGGCAGCCGTCGAGCGGTCCCCTCAGTGACGATGGTCTCCCGGCTGACCCCCCGACTTTCCGTAGCAGGTCAGATGCGTTCTGTTGCCCGCAGTTTTGGCCTTGGCGCAACAATGCACGGCGTCGTCGACCTGCATATGCGTACCGAGTCACACCCCGCATTGGGGCCCTCATGGACCCTTGGGTGGGGTCGCAGTTGCCGCTAGTACCCCCGTGCCACATGACACAGGGCATTGCCCGGCGTCACCAGGGTGGCGATCTTTGCAAGCATGATCTCGAGCCCTTCCGACTCTCCCAGGAGTGCTGCCGTGCTGTTTCGCTTTGCTCTGGCCGCTTTTATGGGGCTGTCCGCTTGCTCCGATGGTGATGGCGGTGACGCTGTTCCAAATCCCACCGGCGGCCCCGGATCCGTCACCGAGTTACGTCAGGCTGCCACGCTCTCGGGCGGCTTCGCCGGGCGCATCCTCATTGCTGGCCAGGGCTGGCCGGTCAGCACGTCGGCTCAGGATCTGAGCCTGACTTTCCAGATGGAAGGATTGGCAGGAGTGCGGCAGTTCGAACTGCGCGTGCAACCGGAACCGGCCAACGCTTTTGACATGGACACAGCCATCTTCGCCGCCGCCCAACCTTTCGTCACGCCCTTCGCCAGTGGCATCCAGATCGAAGGCAATGTCATGCGCATGGGAGGCGCCAGCCTCGGTGCCGGTGTGGATGGCACGGCGGCACTGGGCACTTTGACAATCCGTACGTCGAGCAGCTTCAATAGTTTCACCGATGCCCGGCTTGTGGTCACGCTGCTGTCGATCGGTCCCTCGTCATCGCAGCGGGACGAGTACCAGAGCGAAACCTTGCGCTTGGGAATCGATGTGAGTGATCGTTGACGATCAGCTGATGGAGCCGTAGTTTTTTTGCCTTGCTGGGGCTGTAGCTCAGTTGGGAGAGCGCCTGAATGGCATTCAGGAGGTCAGGGGTTCGATTCCCCTCAGCTCCACCATTTCTAGTAGGACGCAACCTCGTGTTTTCTGACGG
>CALFPI010000170.1 GCA_937919035.1 uncultured Gemmatimonadaceae bacterium | reverse complement strand
CTCTTCATGGTTATGCGCCTGCAGCAGACCGCAGAGCTGCTGGGCCGTGGCCGCGTCGTCAGACTTCAGTTCGATGACCATGTGCTGCGCCGGAAAACGTTGCAGAACTTCGTCGAGGGCAGGGATCTGCAGGCCCTGACCACGGAAGGGGTGGGTGGTGTCTCCTTCGGCCGACCAGTGGAAGCCGGCATCGAGTTGCTGCAGTTGCGCAAAGGTGAAGGAGTCGACACGCCCCGTGCCGTCCGTGCTGCGGTCAACCCTGGAATCGTGGAAGACGACCATGACACCGTCGGCGGTACGCTGCACGTCGAGTTCGAGGGCATCCACACCCAGATCTACAGCCCGTTGATAGCCTGCCAGTGTGTGTTCCGGCCACAGGCGCCAGCCGCCGCGATGGGCGATGATCTGGGTCCCCTCCTGGCGCCAACGAGGGTGCCCGGTAAAGTAGGGGTGGGGAAAGGACACCGGCGCCGGCAGGACGGCGAGAAAGACCCACACGACGCAGATGGCAGCAGCAGCCAGACCAAGACGGCGGCGCCATGTCATGGCGACTGCGTGCCTGCTGCGTCGATGGCGCTGCGAGCCCCATAGAGAAAGGTGTCGACAATGACGTCGACCATGGCGGCGATCGACAGTTTTTCGCCACTGGTCAGCACCGAACGTACCATGCCACGCAGCACAAAGGCCTGCAATCGAGGCTGCGTGATATGGAAATCACCACTGGCCACACCGCGACGCAGTACGGATTCGATCACGTCGATCTGCTCGGTGCGCTCTGCCTGCCAGCGCTGGCGACTCTCACTGCCACCGGGGCCGGCCTTGGCATCCTCCATCGACAACAGGCGAAAGAAAACCCGGTTGCGCGAGAAGTAGGAGAGGATGGCGTGCATCACACCCCGCAGCTGCATCTCCGGACATTCGTCCTGGTCGGCGGCGGTCCGCAGACGCCCGTTGAGCTGTGAAATGCCATCAAAAACGACGGCGAAGTAGAGCGCATCCTTGTCAGCAAAATGGCTGTAGAGCGTGCCCTTGGCGACACCCGCCTCACGGGCGATGTCCTCCATCAGGACCTCGTCATAGCGGGCGGCTGCAAACAGCCGGGCGGCACACAACAGGATCTTGTCGCGCCGATCCTGACTTTTCATGGCCGGTCTCCTTCATTGAACTGAAGTTGATGCAGACGGTAGTACAGCCCCTGCTGCGCTAGCAACTCGTCGTGGGGGCCCATTTCGCGCACCTGCCCGTGATGCAGCACGAGGATGGTATCGGCGGTACGCACCGTGGACAAGCGGTGGGCGATGACGAGGCTCGTGCGTTTCTGCATGAGCCGGCTCACGGCATCCTGGATCCACATCTCAGTTTCCGTGTCAATGTTGGCCGTCGCCTCGTCGAGCACGAGGATTTCCGGATCTGCTGCCAGCACGCGGGCGAAGGAGAGCAATTGACGCTGTCCGGAGGACAGGGACACACCACGTTCACCTACGGGCTGTTCAAAGCCCTGCGGCAGGCGCAGGACGAATCGATCGGCATTGGTGTCACGGGCGACCGTCTCGATCCGCTCGCGTGACATCTGCGGATCACCGAGGCTGATGTTGTCGCCGATGGTGCCGGCAAAGAGAAACACGTCCTGATGCACAAGTCCGATGCGCCGCCGCAGGTCACGGGCGTCCCAGTCCTTGACGTCGATGCCATCGATGAGGACCGCGCCTCGCTGTACTTCGTAGAAGCGACACAACAGGCTCACCACCGTGCTCTTGCCGGCACCTGTGGCACCGACGATGGCCAGGCTCTGTCCGGGCGCCACAGTGAAGGACACGTCCCGCAGGATCCATTCGGCGTCGTCGCCGTGATCCTCGCCATAGGTGAACCAGACGTGACGAAACTCCACATGGCCCTGGAGTTGCCCCGCCGCCATGTGGGTGCCGCCCGCCTCAGGTTCGGTATCGACGAGTTCGAAAATACGCTCCGCCGAGGCCATCGCCGTCTGCACAGTGGCGTAACGCTCGGCGATGTCCCGCAGGGGCATGAAAAAGCGGGGCACGTACTGGAGCATCGCCACGAGCACACCCCACTCCATCTGCTGTTGCGTGATCTGTCCCGTGCCATACCACAGCGTCACGGCCAGCAGCAGGCCGCCCCAGAGTTCCATCGACGGGAAGTACGCCGAGTGGTACTTGCTTGCCAGCAACCGTGCCGTCAGATAGCGGTCATTGCTGTCGGCGAAGCCACGCGAGCGGCGGTCTTCCGAGCCAAAGAGTTGCACCACCTCCATGCCGGAGATCGCTTCCTGCAGGGACGCGGCGAAGCTGGCGAAACGTGTGCGCGCCTCCTGATAGGCGCCGTAGGTGACGCGCTGCAGCCACACCGTGGCGAGGAAGGACAGAGGCAGACAGATGGTGGTGAGCAGCCCCATGTGCACATCCATGTAGAAGATCAGGCCGAGGATGGTTGTCACCGTGACGATGTCGCTGACAAGGGCCACGAGGCCATCGGTGAACAGTTCGTTGAGCGCGTCGACATCACTGGTGTTGCGCGCCATGAGCCGGCCGATGGGTGTGCGATCAAAGAAGCGCAGGGGCAGTCGCTGCAGATGGTTGAACAGCAACTGGCGCACGTCGCGCATGGCCCACTGGCCGACCATATTCGTCGCCCAACTCTCGAAATAGCCGAGACCGAACTGCAGCACGAGAAGGCCCATGTAGATCAGGATCAGTGTGCCGAAGCCATCCTTGATGCCGGGACGGAAATGGTCGTCCACGGCGAACTTGGTCAACAAGGGCCCCGCCTGTCGCGCCAGCGAACCGATGGTGATGAACAGCAGCGTCATGCCGACCCACGGTGCGTAGGGCCGGAGATAGAGCAGCAGCCGCCCAAGGACCCGCAGGTCGAGGCCGCGCCCGTTCCGGGTGGATTCTTCCGGCGCCACTACAGGTCGCCCAGTTCCTGATTCAGGCTCTGGCGGCGGTGCATATCGGCATACAGCCCAGCCAGTGCGACGAGTTCGTCGTGCGTACCGGACTCGGCAATACGGCCGCCTTCGAGCAGGATGATGTGGTCCGCGTCGCGCACGGTCGACAGGCGATGGGCGATGATGATGGTCGTGCGCGAACGCATGATGCCCCGCAAGCCTTCGAGGATGCGTTCTTCCGTGTGGGTGTCGACACTGGCGAGCGCGTCGTCCAGGATCAGGATGCGCGGCTCGCGGATGACAGCGCGGGCCAGGGCGGCGCGCTGCTTCTGCCCGCCTGAGAGGGTGACACCACGTTCACCGACGAGGGTCTCGTATCCTGCCGGAAAGTCCGCCAGATCACCGGCCAACTGCGAGATCTCTGCCGCCCAGGCGACAGCCTGTGTCGAGTCTGGCGGCGCGATGTCATCTGCTTTCGGGTTCCCGGCATCGAGGCCGATGAGCAGGTTCTCACGGATCGTCTCAGAAAAAAGGAAGGAGTCCTGCGGGACGAAACCGATGGCGCCGCGCAGTGCCGCAACCGGCATGGCACTGACGGGGGTGCCATCCACCAGCACCTCGCCGGAGGTCGGTTCCAGGAGTCGCGGCAGCAGCCGTGCCAGGACCGATTTGCCGGAACCGACGCGGCCGACAATCGCCAGCGTGTCGCCCGCTGGAATGCGCAGGCTGATGTCGTCGAGGACCGGTGTTTCGTCTCCGGGAAAGGCAAAGGACACATGGCGCAGTTCGACTTCACCAACGATCTCACGGTCGCTGCCGCTGCCCCGATCTTCGGGCGGGTATTGCAGAATTGCCTCGATCCGCGCCAGGGAGGCCACGGCCCGCTGGTACTCGTCGACCATGCGCCCGAGCATCATCAGCGGCCGGCTCATGCGAATCACGTAGGCGTTGAAGGCGACGAAGGCGCCCAGGGTCAACGATTCGTCGATGACGCGCAGTCCCCCGAGCCACAGCAGGACGACCATGGAGATGCCATTGAGAAAGCCGGTGAACGGGAAAAACAGGCTGCGGACGACAACGAGCGCGCGGTTTCGTTCGACATACTGTTCGTTCAGTCTGGCAAAACCATCGATCTGGCGCGGCTCGAGGGCGTTGGCCTTGACGACGCGCATGCCGGAGAGGTTTTCCTGGATGCGCGTCGTCATCGTGGCGAACTGCTCCTGCACCAGTCGGTAGCCATCCCGCACACGCCCGGCGACGGCGTTGGTGGCCAACACCATGATCGGCATGGGTGCCAGCGACAACAGAGCCAGCTTCCAGTCGATGAGACACATCACCGTGAGGCTCAGAAAGAAAGTGAGCAGCCCCGTCAGGGTCATGCGAAACGCCTGGTGCAGGAAGCGCTGAATCGCCTCGACGTCGTTGATGGCGCGGGACATGAGATCGCCCACCCGGCGCTCGTGGAAAAAGCGCAATGGCAAGCGCACCAGGTGTTCTACGTAAGCTCTGCGGATGTCAGCTTCGACGCGGCGTGAGACGCTGGTGAAGTACCAGCGCATGCCGAAATTGACCGCCCAGCCGATTACGGCCAGCGCCGCGATGACCCAGCAAAAGAGGGCGATGGCATCCCGTGGATCGGCCGGCAGTTTTAGCGGCAGAGTGAGCTTGTCCGTACCCTCTATGGCCGACCCGTTGGCGACATCGATCGCCTGCTTCAGCAACAGCGGCAGGGCTGTGGTAATGCTCTGCACGACGAGCAGCAGCAGGAGCCCCAGCATGATCTGTCGCCAGTACGGGCGTAGCCAGCTGCGAAACGGCTTGAAAGGATTGGCTTGCATCGGTCTCCAGCGAGATCTAGACTGGCCGGTCTAGTCAAACGCAAAATCGCTGCCCGCCCTGACACCGTCAAGGACCCCATTCTGACGCATCGATCTATCACCCGAATTGCCTACACGGCGCTCCTGTTCGCCATTGCGTGGGTGAGCTTCGGCGACCTGCGCACGCACGGCATCTACTTCCACGACGACGAGACCTTTCGCGACAACGAGGTACTGGCGACCGATCCCGGATTCTTTCTGTCGGCGGAGCGTGAACATCGCGCCGGGCGTCCCGTGGCTTCGGCCCTGAAGTGGTGGGCCTTCGCCGCCACGGGCAACCAACCCGGGACGGCACATCTCGTTGCTGTGGCAGTACATACAGTTGTTTCCCTGCTGCTTGCCTGGGTCTGCGTCCGCTTTGGTATGCACCCGGCCATCGCCGGGCTGGCGGGGCTGCTGTTCCTCGTCAACGTGGCGCACTTCCAGGCCGTCTTTCACATTTCGGCCCTCGATTTTCCGCTGGCATTGCTGTTCAGCCTCACGGGCTGGCTCGTGCTGCGTGTGGGAACCTTCCGTGGCCACCGTGCGGCGGCAGACGTCCTGATGGTGCTGGCGATGGCGTGCCATCTGGCGACGGTTGCCGCCTGGCCGTTGCGCCTGTACGAAACTTGGCAGACAGGGGTCGGTTGGCGACAGGCCCTGCGGGCACACACCCGGTCGGGCGTGCTGGCCGTCGCCATGGCGCTGGTGTTGCTGGCGCTGACACCGGACGAGACCACAACGTCCGAGTCGCTGCAACTGGCCGGCACAGATCCCCTTGGTGCGCTTGCGGGCACCCTGCGTATGCTGTTGTGGATGGCAGCCCGGCTGGTGACGACGGCACACTGGCTGGCTGTCGATCCAGGAGGGATGCATACGGCCGAGCTGGTGCTCGGCGCGGTTGTGCTGCTGGGTCTGGCAGGGCTCACCTGGCGCCGGCGTGACAGCGCCGGGGTCTGGGCGATGTGGACGCTGATGCATCTGGCGCCCTTTGCCCTGATTTCCGAGCAACTGGCGACCCGGGGACGGGAGGGGCCCTCCCATTATCTGTATCTGGCCACCGCTGGGGCGAGTGTGCTGCTGGCAGCCGGGGTTTTCGACCTGGGTTCGCGGCTGGCGCAGAGAGTCGGTCGGGCAGGATGGCTTGTCACGGTCGTCTGTGTGCTGGTGCTCACTGGCAGCAGTGTGTTGGCCATCAGGCGCCTGCAACCATTGTCGCTTTACAACACCGGTCGCTACCTGTTCGACAGGGACCCGGCAATTTCGGTCCAGTATCTGCGCCGTGCCATCGACGGTGGTGGAGGCGTGGTGGCTCTGCACGAAGCGTATCTGCGCCTGGTGCTGGCGTCGCCACTGGCGGGGCAGGACCCGTATCCTGTTCTGCAGGAGGCAGCCGCGCTCTACCCCGCCAGCGTACACGTGCAGGGCGGCATCGCCGTCCGCGAAATGGAGAGCTCCGACCCGGCCGCCAGAGAACGGGGCAGGCAACGCCTCGCCCAGGCGCTCGCCGTGGCCCGGGAGCAGGGTCAGGAGGCAGCCCTCGGTACCAACGTGGCCGCCCTGTGTCACAATCTCGGCGTCGCCTACGAGCGTGCCGGTGCACCGGAGCGAGCGATCGAGGTCTATCGCCGGGCCGCCGGGGTCAACCCGAATCCACGGGCATCGGAGCAGCGTCTGGCCAATGCCTTCCGTCAGTTGGCGGACAACCTGATCGTTCGTGGTGCCCATACTGCAGCCCTGGCAGCCATGGATAGTGCCCGGAAATACACAGAACGGGACGGTGCGTTGGCCTTTTAGCGGTCTTTTGACACATTCGTTCACACGAGAGGTGACGGGAATCACTGGTCAATCCGGCTCCGCGGCGCCATATTCAAGTCCTCCCCGCACCACCCGTCGTATATCCGTTCCACCCGAATACCTCCCCCTGCGCTCAGCTTGAGACCAATGACTGAGACCGAATCATCGACGGCGACGGCTCTCAATGTGCAACTGCGCACCGAGCTGTGGCGCCGTATTGAGGAACACCTGGCAGATGGCGAGACGCTGGCCACGGAGCGACAGTTCCGCTGGGCCATCGAGTCGGCGTACCGTGATCTCACCGGGGAAGCGCCACAGCCACGCGTGCGCGAGCAACTCCACCGACTCGTACAGAGCGTCAATGCCGAACGCCCCGACACATTCCTTGCCCAGGGTGTGCAGAATGCCGTAGAAAAGGCCTTTTCCCGTGGTGTAGAGCGACTGCGGTGGGATCTCTCCCAGGTGCAACGCCATGGGTCGGCCACGATACAGCGATTCCTGCAACGGGATCGGATCCGCGGATTTTTCCAGGAAATACGCCTCGAGCCGGCCCTGATCGACCTTGTCGCCTGTGTCAGTGGTGCCGTAAAGACGGCCCGTGCCACACAGAGAAAAAGTGGGAGTTTCGTCCGAGATAACGTGTCCGGCTCCGATCCGCGTGTCGAGACCGGCCGCCGTCGGGCGACCATGCTGCCAGCAGAGACTGCATCGTTGTCGTTCACGGATGAGGACGCACACGACTTCGAGACCCTTCTGGATGCTCCCATACGGGCCGCAATCGATGCGGGGCTGGTACGGCCGGACGAAGCCGCCCGCCGGGTCCGAGAACAGGAACGCATCCACCTGCAGTTTCACACGCGGGTGATGGCGCAGTTGCAGAATACGGTTTCGGCCTATGTCGATGATGAACTCGTGTCGAAGGAGGCCGCAGAGAAGTTCAGGGCGCTGGCCGACATCGACGTTGCGCTCAAGGCGCACGATGTCGATTCGCAGGAGGCCACCCGACAACGGCTCGAGATTGTCGATGACGAGGGCCGCCGGGCGCTGGAGGCGACACTGAACAACGCCGTGGAGGGCACCGTATCACACCTGCAGGTCTTTGATGCTTTGCAGAACATCCGCGGAGACTACGACGGCCTGCTGCGCACACTGATTCAGCACAAGGATCTTGTCCTCGGTGGGGAGGACGGCGACCGGACGCTGTTGATGTCTGCCCTGATGCGCAGCCCTGGCTGCCTCGATCTGGCAGCGGCTGTCATAGAGCGCCAGGATCCGGAAATGCGCCTGCTCGCAGCGCGCCTGCCACCCTACAACCTGATCGCTCCACGCAAACTGGAGTCGGTACCGCAGCTGCACATTGAAGAGTCCTTCGTCGACGATCTTCGCCGCCTCAGCGTCGTTGCCTATGGCGAGAGGCTGCAATCGACGGAACGGGTGGAGCGCAAGAGGGCGGTGGCGGACCTCCTCGATCTGATCCAGCTGCTCGACCAACTCATCGAGCCGACGCCGTTCCGGCGCAAAGTGCGTCTGCTTCTGGCCAACCGGATCCTCCGGGCTTGCGACAATGACGTGGAAGCCATCTACGGCGCCAACGATTCCATCAAGGCTGCCCGCAGCAGTGCCAACGATTTGCTGCGGAAAAAACTGGCGCGGGTTTTCGTCGATGCCTCACCCCAAGAGGAACTCGCCGTGCGGCGGCGCAGCCAGGCAATGTTGATGGCGATGGAACAGAAGTTGGCAGCCGAGGCGGATCAGG
>CALFPI010000169.1 GCA_937919035.1 uncultured Gemmatimonadaceae bacterium | reverse complement strand
AAACATTCTGTCGCTGCCGTCCACATGGCGACGGCCTGTGTATTCTGCCCCTGTCGTGCCTCAAGATTGCCCATGCCCACGTAAACCTGAGCCTCTCCTTTCATATCACCTGCTTCATGAAAGTAGCGCATCGCATCGTCGTACAGCTGACGGGCTCGTTGCAGATCTCCCTCCGACTTCATCACCGCGTCGGCGAGACGTTTGCTCCAGCGCGCCGTGTTTGCCGCATCATGCTGCTGCCGTGACAGTTCCACTGCCCTTTCAAGATGGTCCCGGGCACAGTCAGACTCATCGACGCGCAGCAGGAGCGCTCCCAGCCGGCCGTGTGCCTGTGCCATGTGTTTTGGGTGGCCGGTCACGACGATGGCTGCATGTGCCTGTTCGTAATGTGTTCTTGCAGCATCGAGCTGCCCGTCCCGTTCACAGATGCTACCGAGGCTATCCAGAGCCAGACCTTCTCCGAGATCATATCCTGCCTGCCTGTTCAGTGACAGGCTGAGTTCAAGAAGCTGCCGGGCCTGCTCGGTGTCGCCACGTTGCAGCCACATGTTTCCGAGACTTCGGTAGGTGCCGCCCATGCCACGAGGATCGGCTGCCTGCTCGTAGAGTACAAGTGCTTTGTGGAAGGCCTCTTCCGCTTCTTCACCCCGCCCCAGTATGTTGAACAGATTGCCAAGGTTGGCCAGATCCTCCGCCTGCTTGGCAGTGGCACTCGTCTGCTCGTTCAAGGCCAGTGCCTCACGATAGCAGTTCTCGGCATCGTCATACTCCCCGAGTTGGAAGTGCACGAATCCTAGGTAGCCAATGTCTGCGGCGAGCCCGCGCACGTCAGCCAGGGCCTCGTGGCGACTCTGGGCCTCCCCAAGAAAGAAGAGCGCTTGTCCCATGTCACCCTTCATCTCATGCAGCAGGCCAAGTCGTGTATAGGCTGCCGCCACCCCTTGCTGATCCTTGATCGCCTCGCACAGCACCAGCGCCCGCCGGAACATCGCAACTGCCAGATCGAGGTGGCCGCCATCCTGATACACTGTCCCCAACTGATAGCAGTCGAGAGCCATGGCCTGCCTGTCGCCAGACTCTTCATGCAGACGCAGGGCCTGTGTGCACCGCGTTTCACGGTCTGTATTACGCACAGCTTCCATAACGGACCTCAATCTCTTTCAGGGGGAACTGGTTCGGGTGGGCCTGGAGCACTGCTTCGTACTGACGCCATTTCGACTCGGGGAGGTCGTGGTAGAGACGTTCGAACTGGAACAGGTCGTTGACGACGGCGGCCTCAGGGATGAACGGATCACGCCACAGGTGTGCGTACCAGAAATAGATCAGCCGAATCCGCGGGTCGCGATGCTTCGTCGCCATGTACTCGATGGCATCATAACGCGTGCGAGCCTGGGCAGGATCGCCGAAATCGTGATGGTGATAGAGATGGTACGTCGCGGCCTCAACGGCGATGATGGCGGCATTGTGCTGCCGCTGGCACCGGTACGCCAACTCCCAGCCCTCGCTGAACGGGATGTCACAATCGAATCCGCCTGCAGTGCGCAACAGTGACGTGGCAGCAGCACCGTTGTGTGGTATGAAGGCGATCCAGGCAGCCGCACTGCGGGGACGAGCCTGCAGCAAACGCCGCGCTTCGTCCTGACGCCGCACGGTCCCATCATTCGGGTAGCTACCGCGCTGCGCGCGCTTCTGTATGCTGTGGAAATCGTCGCGTACCATCGCCTCGGTTATGGCCAGGCGATCACGACTGCTATCGATGAAATCACGGACCACACTTGGCAGCGTGAGACTGGAATCAACCGTCGCCGTTCGTGGGTCGGAGAGGTACTCCAGCTCTGGCAGGTGGTATTGCATACCCGCTAGCAGTGCCGGTCCATCATGAGACGCAAACGTTTGATAGTAACACTGCAACAGATCGGGGCCAGGCAGGGCATCGGCATCGAGAAACACGGTCAACTGCCCCTGCGCCTCCCGCAGGCCCTGGTTGCGAGAGGCATTGCGCCCCTGGCGACCAACACCCCGCAGCAGGCGGACATTCAGGGCGCCCGAGTCGTGATACTGCTGAACGACAGTCTCTGTATCGTCGGTACAGCCGTCATCCACGACGAGCACTTCTGTCGTACCGTCGAAACTCTGACAGGACAAGCCAGACAATACCAGCGACAGCCGTGCCTGCTGGTTGTATGTGGGAATGATGACTGTGATATCCATCGTCCGTCACACACACTCTGCGCGCAGCAGACAATCGAAGCGCACGTCATTTCGCGCCGCCCAGGGACGCTCCCCGGGAGCGGGGTTGTCCACGGCGCCCATGAGCATGGGCGTCGACTTCACCGACGGTGACCCAAGTACACGATGATTGTCGAGATGACCAAAGTAGAAGGACAGCCACGGATCGGTTGCCTGCTCAATCTCCTTTTTCAGGTGGCGGTCGGAGACATTCTTTTTCGTCAAGGCACCCGCGCCAATGACGATGCCGTGGAATTCCACCGGCACCCAACCATGCCGCTCCAACCAGATCTCCACCCACGTGTGTCCGAAAATCGGTTCGCCATAGGAACGCAACTCAAAGACGTTGTCACTCTCCGGATAGCCGATAAGGGCACCGGTGACCTCCCGCGTGGGGATACCTTCCGAGCGACAGAGAGAGGCGAAGGCCCGGGCCAGAGAGGTGCAGTGACCGCCATTGTCACGCAACACTGCGGAGGTTGCGTAACGGGCATCGCTGGCGGCATCCCGCGTCTTCTTGAAGCGCTTGCTGGTCGCCAGTTCATAATAGACTGCACGAGCTTTGGTCTCATCGTCGGCCAGGTTCATCAGGTTCAGCTTGTTGCGCAAAGCGACGGCTTCTGGCAATTGCAGAATGCGATCGTCGAGTTCGAGACAACGGGCACGCTCATCATCACCCAGAGTCGCCAGACGCACGGACTGCTCATCCATTGATTGGGCACAGACACTGACGGAGCATGTATACCCCACCTCTATCGGCGCATCCTCGTCGGGTACGGTGATCTCGGCGCCGTAGACAAACCCCAGATCCGGCAACAGTTGCCTGTCGAAGTGTGCGGGCAGCATCTGTTCGAGCGTCACCTCACTCTGATGCCCGGCACGATGGATGGGGTACGGCAGGAACAGCTTGAGACGGTCTCCCGGACGCAGGATCGGCCTGCCATCGGCACCCCGAGGGTGCAGGCGCAGACGATAGGTGAGGCGCAGTCGCTGCCAGTTTTCACGAGCGCTGACGGTGCCATTGCGCACCTGCAGGAAGCGTTCGCGACGAAGACTGCAGGCGCGGTAGTCGGCCGCGAAAAACTCTGGATCGTTGTCGTACAGCCAGTTCCAGCTATCGTAGCGGTCGAAGTAGAGATTCTTTCCGACCCACCTGTGGGGCATGCCGCGACGAGCACCGCGCAGCAACATGCTGCGAATCCGGGCCGCATCCAGGGCTGCAGGTGTCGAGGCATCGAGGTAACGAATGAACTCATCCCCCGATATCAGGGAGCTCGCACTTGTATGATACTGCTGGCTGCGCTGAATGAAGTGGGCATCCAGCAGGTCGGCGGCGCGGCTCCCGTCGGGATGCGCGGCAAGCGTTTCGACGAAGGGTGCGCAGCGTACCTGATACCCATCAAAGTCGGCCAGTACGTGTTCTATGGCTGTCAGGATGTGCGGCGCATCGAAATCCCGTCGGTCCAGCTTGATGCCCAGCCCCAGATCACGCACGCGGTTGAGGTGGTACTCCTGGTCGAGATGTTCCGGAGCACCAATGATCGGCTTGCCCTGTGACAGAGCCTGGTAGATGGCGCCGATACCGACGATCCCCACCAGCACCTTTGCCCGACGCAGCACCCATTCGCCGTTGAGGAATGGGACGATGCGGACATTGGCAGGCATGCGCATTGCGGAACCCCGAAAGCAAGCATCACTCTCTTCCGGAGACCAGCGATTGGCAGTCGTGATCAGCACGCGATACGGTTTGTCACGGAACGACTCAACCAGAGTGCCAAGATATTCGGGACGCCTGCCGCTGCTACCACACGTCAGATACACCAACGGCAGATCCGTATCCCAACCATCATCAAGTACGTCCAGTGACGCGGGCTCGGGGGCACGGTCCAGCAGTGGGCCTGCGTAGCTGTAACCAGCGATTTCGCGCCGAATCGGATGCAACTCCGGCACATCTGCAAGGAGGAAGAACGAATGTTGCCGACGGACCTCTCCTGCATGATCTGCGAGGTACTCGGCGAAAGGGCCGGAATCGACATCGAACCCCGACATCAACTGCAGGCGGTGACTGTAGGCCGGGTGATTGTAGGCCTGCGTAATACGGGCATCGTCAATGCCCTCAAGGCGGGCGCTCAGCTGCGCCGTGGGCTTCATCTCATGGACGATAAGAGCCGGTCTGATCATCTTGATCAGCATGCGTTCGGAACGCACACAGCGGTCGATCCACTCTTCGTTGTAGTAGCGGTAGTCGCCCCTGCTGACAAACTGATCCATCCGACACTGCGGAAGGGTCTCGACGTCGTGAACGTCGAACCCTTCCTGTCGGATACGCCCGACGTTAGGACCGCGACCCGCCAGAATGACCGGGTAGCCGCGTTCCCGCAACGCCCGAGCCAACACCAATGGACGAAGGGTGTGGGCCAACGCGTAGCCGTGGAAGAAGATCAGAATAGGCAGTTCGTTGCGTCGCAGACTCAACCGGGTCGCAGCCCGACTCATGAATCTGGCAATGGAGCGCAACGAATCACCGGTGGCGAGGGAGTGCGCCTGGCGTGTCATACTCGCCTTGCCAGCGACCTTCATCCCTTTGCATTCTCTGTAGGAATGATTGCACGGTCAAGTCCCATTTTCAGTTGAAACGCACAGACTCGCGTGAAAGTGTCAGCCCG
>CALFPI010000168.1 GCA_937919035.1 uncultured Gemmatimonadaceae bacterium | reverse complement strand
CCTCGATCTTTCGCGGCATGACGGTGGCACAGAACATCAGCGCAGTCCTCGAGGCGCGCGGGGTGGCACGCAAGAAACGTGATCTCCGTGTGGCGGAGCTTCTGGCGGAACTCAACCTTGAGCCACGTGCCCGTCAACGGGCCGAGACGCTCTCCGGAGGAGAGACAAGACGCGTTGAGATCGCACGGGCCCTGGCCACGGACCCCCGCTACATGCTGCTTGATGAGCCTTTCACCGGAATCGATCCGCGGACGGTACAGGACATTCAGACCATCGTCGGTGAGTTGCGGGCCAAGGGTATCAGCATTCTGATCACCGATCACAATGCTCTCGAGACACTGCAGATCACCGATCGGGCCTACATCATGGTGGACGGTCGGATCTTGACCTCCGGAACGGCCCGCGAGCTGGCAGATGACGAGGATGTCCGCCGGCTGTATCTCGGGGAACGATTCAGGCTGTCGTAACAGCCAAATTCGCACCGTTTCCATCTACAGCAAATGCTGTGCCTTTCAGCTTGACACCTTCTGACAGCCCTTCTATATTAGCCAGGTGTGTGTCTCTGCGATTTGTGCAAATCCTTCTTAGAGAAAGAGTTGTCTTGTTGTGACGATGCTCCGCCTGTCACAGAACATGAGTCTTCAGCAGCGCATGGCGCCGCAGCTGATCCAGTCTCTGCAGTTGCTGCAGATGTCGACACTGGAACTGGAGCTCGAGATCAAGCAACAGATGGAGATCAATCCACTCCTGGAAGAATCGATGGAGATGGATGAACTTGAGGACGGCGCCGATCCCGAGGTCGAGGCCGAAGCCGAGGAGATCGAGACGCCCGAGCAGGAACTGGCCCTCGAGGAGAAAGCGCTGAAGGACGAGGAGGTTCCGGAACCGACGGAAGAGGTCGACTGGGGCGCACTGCTCGACGATCAGCTCGATCAGAATTCGTACAACAATGAGAATACCGAATACGATCCGAACTGGGAGCAGGACCGTGAGCCCCAGGAGAATCGGATCACCATCATGCCACCCCTGGTTGAGATGCTGCAGGAGCAGTTGCTCACCAGCCGGTTGCGCGGGGATGATATCGGTATTGCCGAATTCATCATCGGCAACATCGACGACCGTGGCTACGTGACCTGCAGCACCCAGGAGATCGCCGAATCGATCGAGGTCACAGTGGAGGATGTGGAGCGGGTTCTGGCTGTCATACAGACCTTCGAGCCAACGGGCGTCGGTTGTCGCGACCTGTCCGAGTGTCTGTTGATTCAACTGCGGCAGAAGGTGGGTCAGGAGAACTTCTATGATCTGGAGTTGGCCATTCAGATTGTCGGCTCGCACATGGAAGATCTCACCAAACGACGCTACTCCCGCATCACCCGCGCTCTTGGCATTCAGAATGAGGATCTGCGCGGGGCGATGGAACTCATCGAGGAGTTGCACCCCAATCCCGGGGCCGTCGTAAGTGACGCCTTCTCGAGTTCCAGTCTGCTTACTCTCGATACGAGTGTGAATTATATCACACCCGACCTGATCGTCGAAAAGTCCGGCGAGGATTGGGTTGTAAGCCTTACGGATGGCAATCTGCCGTCGCTGCGTATCAATGCTTCGTACGCACATTTGCTCAAGGACGGCCGGGGCCGCAAGGACGAAGTTCGTACCTACGTGTCGAGAAAAATGAATGACGCACGCTGGCTCATCAACGCGATCCACCAGCGACGGACGACGATGTTGAAAGTTGCCAACTACCTCGTGCGGGCCCAGATGGACTGGTTTGAGCGCGGTCCGGCATTCCTCCGGCCGATGGTATTGCAGGACGTGGCCGACGCCGTTGGCATGCACGTGTCGACGATCAGTCGCGTCAGCAACGGCAAGTACATGCAGACTCCACACGGTGTGCGCGAACTGAAGTACTTCTTTGACAGCAAGGTGTCACGAGATGATGGCGAAGACGTTTCGGCGCGCAGCGTCAAAGAGAAGATCGCAAACATGATCGAGGGGGAGAACAAGGACAAACCGCTGAGCGATCAGGAGATCGCTGACGTGCTGGCTGAGGACGGACTGCAGATTGCACGCCGCACTGTGGCCAAGTATCGTGACCAGCTTGGGATCAATTCACAGAGGTATCGCAAGCACATCTTCTGACAGGTTCCGGGTGTAGGCGGGGGATCGGCCAAAGCGCAAGGCCACACATCGACACCGATGCGTGGCCTTTTCTGTGCCCGGTCCCCAGTGTCAGTCCAGATCGTTATACCAGATTATTATACCAGCGAGCCACTCTCGTCAAAACACATCTCCTCAAAGGCACCCATCCGTTGCAGATCCGGGTGATCACTGGTCTGCGCCAGGGGCTCGCTCAAATGAATGTGCTCTACATCGAGGGTGCTGACGATGCGAGCGACGCGAGCCCTGGCACCGTCGTCGATACGCAGCACTTCGAACATGGCCGCAATCGCCTCCCGGTCGTCAGCTTTGATGATGGGAATGTAGGCGCGATTGAGAAACGTCGAGGTGAAAGCGTTGGCGTAGGTGGCGTCGAAGTCGATGGTATCGAACAATTGTTTCGTGATCACATCGGCGAGTCCGACGCCGTTGGCATTGCCGTGTGTCCTGGCGGACAGACGGCGGACAAATATGCGTGCAACCCCGGGCTCATCGGGTTCTTTGACGCCGGGCAGCATCATGCGGCCGATGACGTTGGTATCCATGCCGGTGCCAGAGATGTTCTTGCCCATCTCGTCGACGATGAGCAGATCGATATTACGAGCAAGAATCTGCGGCATGTTGACGCGCGCCTCCGCCAGCAGGTGCGGTTCTTTCGGCAGAAACTCCTCCGGACGAAGGGCGGTAACGCTCGCCGTCCGGTCGTAGGCGTTTTCCACCAGGGCGATGCCGGCAATGACGTTGAGTCTGCCCAGCAGCGCTTCACCAAGGGCGGGAATCAGACGCGCCAGGCCCTGAGCACCCTGAGCGTGGGCCATGGTTGCGCCCCGATGACATCCCAGTCCGATCGTCAGCATCTTGACGATCCCGCTTTCGTGACTGCCGCGAAATGACGTGTGTGGCTTGACCCGGTTGATGACGACGATCCCGTCAGCATCATGGGCGAGGCGGTTGACGAGGATGGGGGTGCCATCCTCCAGGTGCCCAAGTTCGACGACCTCCATCGTCGCCTCCACCGGGCAACCCATGTCATCTTCGCCGAGCCCGTAGCTGGCCAGTACCTCTTTCTGTCCCGCCGCCGTCGCCCCGCCGTGACTGCCCATGGCGGGCATGATGAAGGGGACGCCGCCAGCGGCGCGGATGGCATCAACAACCAGTCGGGTGATGGTGGAAATGTTGGCAATGCCCCGGCTGCCGCCGGTGACCGCAATCCTTTGTCCCGGCCGAATGCGCGACGCCATCTCACACGCGCGCAGTTGCGTGACCACGGCGGTCTCGATGTCGTCGACGGTGTTGGCAGCAAATGTCTGCCGGAAGAGGGCCATTTTCGGGAAGGACATCGGATCCCTCAATACACCAGGGCAGCGCGCAATTTGTGGGCGCGCTCCTTGATCGGCCGTGTCGGCTTGGGCACAGGTT
>CALFPI010000167.1 GCA_937919035.1 uncultured Gemmatimonadaceae bacterium | reverse complement strand
GTTCCAGTAACGCCGTGGCGCGATGGGCGCGAAACCCCGAGGACATCAGACGACCGAAATCAGCGCACTTTCGACGGTCAGCCCGGGGCCGAAGGCCAGGGCCAGCATCAACTCGGATCTTTCCAGGCGGCGCTGCTGAAATTCCTCCAGGACGAAGAGAATCGTGGCGCTGCTCATGTTGCCGTACTGGCGCAACACGTGCCGCGGCACGTCCAGCGCCTCGACATCGAGATCGAGCCCGGCACCGACTTTGTCGAGAATGGCCTTGCCACCCGGATGGATCGCCCAGTGATCCACAGCCGTGCGGAGATGTCCCGACTCGGCCAGCAGAGCGTCGACGATGGCGGGGACATTGGCCTGCAGGATCCGTGGGACATAGGTCGATAACACCATATCAAATCCATGATCACCGATGGTCCAGGCCATGTCCTGCTCGCTGTCGGGAGATATGGTTGTGGCAAAGGCGTCCAGGCGCAGCGCCCTGCGTGTCGGATCCTCTGCTTCCGGTTCACGGGCACTGACGATCACAGCTGCAGCGCCATCGGCAAACAAGGAAGTGGCAATGATCTTGTCGATGTTCTCGGTCGGCTGCAGGTGCAGCGTACAGAGTTCAACGCAGGCAACCAGCACGACCGCTGCGGAATCTGCCAGCGTAATATCCCGGGCAAGACGCAGCGCCGGAAAGGCCGCACAGCAGCCCATGAAACCGATATGGACCCTTTTGGTTGCCGGCGACAGATCCAGGTCCCGCACCAGATAAAAATCCGGTCCGGGCGCAAAGAATCCCGTGCAGGAGACGGTGATGACATGTGTGATGTCGCCACGCTCCAGTCCTGGTGCCCGTGCGAGGGCCCGTTGTCCCACGTCACGCAGCAGGGCGCGGGCCTCTGTGGTGTAGCGTTCATTGCGCTGGCTGGTACTTGGCGACTTCAGTGAATGCAGGTCACTGTCGAGAAACAGACCTTCAGCACCCGTGGCATAATCGGTGATGACGCTGTGGCGTTGGGCAATGCCCGAATGGGCATAGATACGCTGCAACAGACGGGCCGGTTTTGACTTGGGGTCCATGCCACGCAGCATGATCTGACCGATAACCTCCTGTGCATAGGCCGTCGGCGGGACTGCAGTAGCGAGGGCGTGAAGATACATCGGGCGATCCGCTGGAGGTTACTTTGGGTTGGCACTGCTGGGTATGTCACTGCTGGTGTCGGCTGGCATAGTATAGGCCAAGGTATCGGCCGACGTAGCAGGGCGGCCCATCTCCGAGATCGGGCCGCCAATGGCCGCCGGACGGATCCGCATGGCAACTCTCTCTGTGTGGGCTGGTGTACGCAGAGGTTGAGCCTGCTGAGCCGGCAAGGTTAACAGCGCCCGGCAGAAATGGCCTGGAGTTTGCAGCAAGTCCAGGTTGCACAATCACTCGAGGCTCAGCGGGGGACCGAGAACCTCCATGCCGTGCTCCCGAAACAGCTGTGCCAGCTCCGCACCGGCAGGGATGCCCTGCAGCCTGGTGGCGGCATCGAAGAAAGCGTCCATCTTCCCGGCGGGCTGGAAGGCGATGAGCATCCGGCCCGTTCCTTCGCCCGCGTGGGCCCAGACGTGAGGTAGGCCCCGCGGCGCCAACACCGAGTCGCCGTCGACGAGTCGGAACCGTTCCTCGCCGACCTCCAGAACGTAGGTCCCCTGAATCACGTGGAACCACTCGTCCTGTTCGGGGTGGACATGCCGGGGAGGGCCGCCCTTGTGGTCGTCGATCTGCTCAATAATGAGCAGACCGCCGGCGCTGTCGCGGGCGCTGACCTTGACGTCGATCGGCAAGCCGCCGAAGACCTTGCGGCGCTGGCCGAAACGGTCCTGATCGGCCGGCACGCTCGCGACTCGACGAGCAGGTGCCGTTTCAGCTGCCATGAGAGGAAGCGCCCCGAGCAACGGCAGGGAGAGGGCCGTGCGCAGAACCGTGCGGCGGGGTACGGATTCCATAGGAGGCTTCTTTCGTGGAAGACTGTTGGCCCGGCCAACGTGTAGAAATACAAGGGAGCCCATTATCGCGAGTCCGGTCCCGTCAGACAAGCGTTGGCTCCTGGCGGAACGTGTCGTCGAAGCCCTGGGGGAGGCCGGGTGCGGCCGGACGCTGGATCTGGCCTGCGGGCCCGGTGCTGGCCTACGACCTGACCCCCGCAATGCTGGCGCAGGCGACTCAGTGGGGTGAGATGAGTTCCGACGTGCCCCTGGCCAACTGCGAGGCCATGCTGCAGGCCATCGCCGGATTGCGGTACGGCTCATGACGCCACGGGATGTCATCATCGCCAACGTCGAATGTGCAGCGCCGGAGCGAATCGGCTTTCAGTTCACCGGCGAGGATGGCTGGCGACGTGACGTGACCGATGCCGCCTATGAGCACGACATCGAGATCCGACGCTGGCTCGAAGGCTCCTTCGAGCACTACACCGACATCTGGGGCAATGGCTGGTACCGCCTGCAGGCCACTGTACGAACGGCTCACCGCCCGCACTCACAAATCGAGCCTTCATCGAGACTGAAACCGAATGTCTGGTGGCAACATTTCGCGGCGGCCTGATCGCCAAGAACTACGGGGATCTGCATGGGATCGGCGTCGAGCCGGCGTGGGATCGCTGGGCCTACAAGACGTTTGTGCGCGTCGGCACAGCACCTGGCTGAAGGCCTGAGGGGTAATCGTTCCGTGCGGACCAGACGCCGATGGTTGAACAGTTGCTACCCCCTGGGCCAGGGCCTAATATGCTCCCAACGCTGACAGATGTCACCCGACAATTAGGGAGCACCAATGGCTCACATAGACTGGGAAATGAAAGCTCGCGAGTTTACCAACTGTAACTGCGACTACGGTTGTCCATGTCAGTTCAACAGCCTGCCGTCAGACGGCACGTGCAGAGCCGTGGCTGGCTTTGATATCGACACAGGGCACTTCGGTGACATCCGACTCGACGGCCTGCGGGCGGGGGCCATCTTCAACTGGCCAGGCGCCGTACATGAGGGCAATGGCACGGCGCAGTTGATCATCGACGAGAGTGCCGACGAGTCTCAGCGGGAGGCTCTGTTGAAGATCCTCACCGGCCAGGAGCAGGATCCTGGATCGACGGTGTTCAACGTTTTTGCCTCGACTCTCACCACGGTGCACGATCCCATTTTTGCCCATATCGATCTCGATATCGATGTGGAGGCCCGCAAGGCAACGATGCGCGTTGCCGGCGTGATCGAAGCCAGCGGCGAGCCCATCAAGAACCCGATTACCGGTGCCGAGCACCGGGCCCGCATCGACCTGCCGAATGGGTTCGAGTACCGCCTCGCGGAAGTCGCCAGCGGTACCAGCAAGATCACGGGGTCGATGAGTTTCGATCTCGACGCCAGCCACGCTCACCTCGCCTACCTGCATTTTAATTCCAGCGGCGTTGTTGATTGAGGAAGAACACCGACCCGCTCCTTGAGCGTGTTGTGCGCCGTGACCGGGTGGTCGTCTTCGCCGCTCTGGCGATGGTGGTGGTGGCGGCGTGGGCCTTCACACTGATGGGTGCCGGGATGGGCATGACCGCCTTCGAAATGACGGCCATGTCCTCTCCGGTACCCACCTCGTCGTCCTTCGCGTCGGCGGCCATGGTGAGTCACCAGCCATGGAGTGCGGGGTACTCGGGGCTGATGATTGTCATGTGGGTGACGATGATGGTCGCCATGATGACCCCGAGTGCGGCACCGATGATCCTGCTCTTTGCTCGCGTCAGCCGGCAGTCGCGGGACCAGGCCGCGCCCTATGTACCGACGGGCATATTCGCTGCGGGCTACCTGGCCGTGTGGAGTTGCTTCAGTGTACTGGCTGCGGGATTGCAGTGGGGGCTGGAGAAGGTGGGCCTCGTATCTGCGGGGATGACACCTGCCAGCGTCTGGCTGGCTTCAGGCCTGCTCATCGCCGCGGGACTGTACCAGATGACCCCGGTGAAGCAAGCCTGCCTGCGACACTGTCGCGGGCCCCTCTCTTTTGTCCTCGAACACTGGCGCCCGGGGAGGGGCGGCGCGTTCCGCATGGGCTGGACCCATGGCGCCTACTGTCTGGGGTGCTGCTGGTTTCTCATGGGGCTGTTGTTCGCCGGCGGCGTCATGAATCTCTACTGGATCGCGGGTCTGGCGCTGTTCGTTCTGCTGGAGAAGTCCATCCCCCACGGACACTGGCTCGCCTACCCGACGGGTGCGGCGTTGACCGCGTGGGGTCTGGTCCTGGCCGCTGGAGTGTGGTGATCTAACGCTGCTTCCGGTCAGCGAAACACGAGGTGATGGGAAAAGGCGAAGTCGGCGACGTAGCCGACGGGGGTGGCATGCTCGACGCTACCATCACGCAGGGCCTGTACCGTCGCTTCCCGCTGATCACCACTGACGGCAACCCGCAGACCGCCACTGGTCTGCGGGTCGATGAGCAGTTCGTGCTGGACACGACGCCCGGTCGATGGCACCGGACGGACCCCAGGAGCCGATCACCGAGGCTCGCGGCGGTGCTTCATCAACTTGGGCGGCGCTGTGGGCTAGTCCTGGCCTGTTGGCAGACACAGGCTGAAATAGGTGCCGCTGTCGCGCTCTACCTGATACTCGGCACCAAGCTTTCGCGGTTGGATCTCATGGCAGAACACGAAACGTCCCTCGTGTGTCCGGTGCAACCGGAAATCGGCAAGCGATGGCGTGAGTGGGAGAACTGCGCTGTTACATGCTCGGCCACGTTTTCTGAATCAGGCTGGTCTTGTCTCTTGCCACATCGTCAAGGACCGTTTCTGAGGTTCGCGTCACGCCTCTCAGGGCAGTACCGTTCCGCAATGCAAAGCCGACTGATTGCTCTGCTTCTCCTGCTCCTGCTCGCCGTCCCCCTGAACGCCCACAACGGTGCGGTGGCAATCGCGGGACTCACCCCATGAGAAGTCACGCAAGGTTCTCGATCAAGACAGTCACACTGACGTGCTGCCTCCTGGCTTTGCTCGCGACAGAGTGCCGGGCGGTGCGGCCCTATGAGCCGGTGCAGCCCGATCCGGTGCTGGAGCCGTGGCGGTGGCGTTCGTTTCCTGAGTTGAAAGGATTGGGCCTGCAGTGCTTGGCTGAGGATGGGGACGGGCGAATGTGGTTCGGGGTGGACGATGGGGTGCGGGTGTACGATGGGACGGTATGGGTAACACACACCACGGAGGATGGCATAATAGGTGCCCCGGTGCAGGCCCTCTATGCGACTCGGGACGGTAGCGTCTACGCCGGTACGCCGCTGGGCATCAGTCGTTTCAGCGACGGGAAGTGGGACCACGTTTTCCCGGAAGCGGGCGCCTACGAGGTGTTTGGCCTCATAGAGACAGCAGACGGCAGCCTGTGGGCGGGTACGTCGCTGGGGGCGCTCCATTTGTCCCATGAGCAGACCACGATATACACGACAGACTCCCTGCGGATCGCTCGGCAGGAACTGGATGTGAGTTTTGTCGTGCTGCCGGAAGGCGTGGGGCCCCAGGTGTACGACGTGTTTGAAGAGGCAGAAGGCAGGATGTGGTTTGGCCTCTATAGTGGCGAGATCCTGCGCTACGACACGGGTGTCGCCGAAACGGGCACTGTCGAAAGTTGGCGGCTCTACACGGCAGAAGACGGGTTGAGCATCGGCGACATGCCACGAATCGCTCAGACCCCGGATCAGGTCATCTGGACGGTTTCCAGAAGCGGTAACGGTAGAGTAAACCGGTTCGACGGACAGGCGTGGACCCACGACGGGCCCCAAGAGGGCTCCTCCCTCAACAGCATGCCCTCCATTCTGGTGACCCGGGATGGGACACGCTGGGTCGGCTCGCATTGGAGCCACCTGTATGCAATCCAAGACACAAGCGTGATAGACTATCACGCACCCGATGTGCCGACGCCGCCAGGAAGACTGATCGACCTTCTGGAGGCCTCCGATGGCGCCCTGTGGGTGGCAGGTCTGCGCCAGGAGGCGCTCCGACTGGATCTCGGAGCATCTCGCTGGACCGCCTACAATGGGGTGCGCTTTCAATGTGATACGTCCGACGGGTCGCTCTGGTTTCTTACCCGAGACGATGGAGTCGTGCGCTACGACGGCACGACCTGGACGCGTTATGGGGTGGAAGACGGGTTGATGGATGTCCCGCAAACACTCATCGTGAGCGCCACGGGTGTGCTCTGGGCTGCAGGCAGTCAGGACAGCACCGCAGTGACAGCCCGATTTGACGGTACAAGGTGGTCCGTTGAGACCCATCCTGAGCTTTCCTCGAACATCTACGTGGGGTACGGGGCCCCAGACGGCAGCGTCTGGTTCAGCTCGTGGGTAAGCTATATTCCAGAGCGTGGGCAACTCGGTGGTCTACTGCGGTTCAACGGACAAACCCGGACCCATTTTGTGCCACCGGAGGCGCCTGATGCGGCCTATGGGATCACTCAGACGTCCGACGGCTCGTTCTGGCCCGGCGGATACGGCCTGCACCGCTTTGATGGCAAGACATGGATGCCAATCACAGAGCCGGAAGGGATCACCTCGTATGTGGAAGACCTTTTCACGAGCGATGAAGACGACCTATGGGTTGCCACCCGGCAGGACGGGCTCTTCCGCTTTGATGGTCAGACCTGGCGCCAGTTCACTGAGCGAGACGGGCTGCCATCCAACAGCGTCTGGGAAATCCTGCAGACGGAAGACGGCAGCATGTGGGCTGCGACAGCCGATGGCATCAGCCGCTTTGACGGGCTGTCCTGGACAACCCAGGCCCTGCCTTCGGTTTTTGACACACGCTATCTCCTGCAGTCCCGGGATGGGGCACTCTGGTTCTGGCGCCCTGGTGGATCTCTTCGC
>CALFPI010000166.1 GCA_937919035.1 uncultured Gemmatimonadaceae bacterium | reverse complement strand
GCCGTTGGCTGGTGGGGTGGGTCCTTCCCGCTGCTGGCAGACGGTGTCAACAGCCTGACGGACGTGGGCATGTCGCTGGCCCTACTTGGCGGGCTGCGCCTGGCCCGCCGACCCCCGGACAGCGAACACCCCTACGGCCACGGCCGGATCGAGCAGGAGTTGGCCCGTCTCGTTTCCGTCGGTGTGTTGATCACCGGCGGTCTCATTGCCGTCGAGGCGGCTCGCCGCTACCAGATACATCACGACGCACCCAGCCCCATCGTCCTGATCACGGCACTGGCGGCAATTGTCGTGAAGGTGGGGATGTATCGCTACCAGAACGGGAAGGCTCTGACGTTGGGCAGCCACGCACTGAAAGCGGACGCCATGAATCACAAATGGGACGTGGCGTCGACCTGCTGTGTGCTCGCTGGCGCCGGCGCTGTCGGCTGGGGTGGTCCCGCATGGAGCCACGTCGATGATCTGGCGGCCATGCTGGTGGGAGGAATTATGATCGTCACGGCGGCGCAAGGGGTCTATTCAGTAAGCTCCGAACTGCTGGATCGTATGCCGCCGCCGCCCGTCGTCGAACATGTGCGAGCTCTGGCGGGCGCCTTCCCGGGGATCCGTGGCGTCGAACAGATAGTTGGCCGGCGCTCGGGGATGGGCTACTTCCTCGACCTGCACCTGGAGGTGGACGGCCTGTTGTCCGTGCGGGAGGCGCACCGACTTGGCCACCAGGTCAAGGATTGGCTGATGGTCGAACTGCCGGAGATCACAAATATCGTTGTCCACCTGGAGCCAGCCCCCGACTGAACCGGGAAACGGGTGTCCTTGCAGGGCCGCACGTCCTATAATCATCCGTGCAAATTCGTCCTTCCGAAGGAGATTCCCTGTGGTGCCATCGAATGATTCACCCTCGCATCCGCTTCTGTTTGAGCAGAGCCGTCACGGCTTTATCGACGTCGAGACCATCAATCTGCCTCGCCGAACTGCCTCGGGAGAGCCCGTAACCGACCCGACTCTGGAGCAGAAATACCTCTTTGATACACAGGGATGGCTGCTGGTCCCGGGCCTGCTGCAGGCCGACGAGGTCGACGAGATGCGGGAGTACTGTAGACGCCTGCACCACGAGCCTGAATCGCTGCCGGAAGCACAACGCTCAGCCATCGCCGGGCCGCTGGAGCGACTGACGGACCATCCCTTCATCGTCGGCTTCATGAACGAGTTTCTCGCCCACCCCGACCTGACCAGCCAGGATTGTTACGGCTTCCGCATGGAGTCGACATCGTTGTGCGTGCGCCGCGAAGGGGAGGGGATCTATGTGCCGCACAATGGCAGTGGCCTGTGGCGTATGCCGGGTGACTCGCACCATTACCGATGTGTCCCGGGCAAGGCCCGCAGCGGTCTCACCTGCGCCGTCTGGGAGTTGAACGAAGTCGAACATGACGGTGGTGGTACGCTGCTGATCAATGGCAGCCACAAATCACCCTTCCTGCCACCGGTGTACGGGAGGAACTCGCCGTTGTGGTCCACCTATGCCTGTCCCGCGGGGTCCCTGTTGTTGTTCTGCGAAGGCACGACCCACTCGACTTCTACGTGGCAGAGTGCCGAGCGCGACCGCATAGCCATCTTCAGCCGCTACAACTATGTGAACAGCAAGTGGCACAAATGGCAGCCACATCCCGACTTGCTGGCGGCGATGCCGCCCAAGCGACAGACCCTGTTCCGCCCGGTGCATGTGGAGGGCAATCTGGTCGAAGCGATCTAGCGCCCTGCTAGACCGGTGGTTCCACCCGGCACCAGTTGCCGGCACCAGATTCGTGAAACACCTCGATGGCGCACGACGCGCCCGCCGCCGGTCGCCGGGCACCGACCAGGGGGATCGTGCAGTGGCGCTCCGCGGGATGGCCCGACAGATAACTCTCGTGGGTCGTGTGATCGCTGTCGGTATAGTCGACACCGTGACGTCGCGCGCCATGGATGTTGCCTGCCGAGGAATCGCCGATGATCAGCGCCGGCGGTCGATGCATGGCGACCTCGATCCGGTCAGCGTAGACGTCGAAACTGGCAAAGTCGGCAGGATAACCCGCCGTGCCGCTGGGCATGATGTGGTGCACGCCCGTGACGACCTGCAGACCCGTGATGTGGATGTGACCGCAGAGCACGGCGATGATGCGCCCGGCGTGCTCTGTGACCAGATCGAGCAATGATGGGTCGACAATCTTCCAGCTGGAAAATCCGAAACTTGCCTTGAGCGCCTCTTCTGCGCGCATCGCCACCAGTGGTACGTGGCTGAGCAGCATCACCGGCATGCCCGCCGTATGCTCGAGAGCCCGTCGGACGAAGGCGGTCCGGGCGGCGGTCACGTCATCGGCGGTACGATGGGCGCCGCTGCTGTCGACAACAACAAACGCGATGCCGCCAACGATGTACAGGTAGTTGTGCCAGCCGGCGCCGTGCCAGGCGTCGTAGGCCGAGTTCAGTTCGGCGACACCTTCACCCTGGCGGTTCTCGTGATTGCCGACGCAGGGCAGCACGGGCGGACCAAGACCGGCAAGGATGTGGCGCTGGAGGAAGCGGAAGTCATCGCCATAGTCGGCTGTCTCACCGCAGATGAGATCACCCACGGAGGCGATGAAGTCCGGCGGCTCGATGCCGGGTACTTCGCCGCGAGCGGCTGTGGCGAGCCAGGCGGCTTTTTCGTTGCACTGCGGGTACCCGCCGGTGCGCCCCGCGACGTCGCGGTCGCGCACGTGCAGGTCATTCCACTGAAAGAATCGAAATCGGCGGGTTGTCATGTCATCTGTCACGTCTCCAACGCATACCCTAACGGACCACACGCAACACGACAAGGCTCCCCGACATCTTGTGTCGGCACCTTGCGGCAAACGGGCGAATTCGGGTTCTCTCTAGAGAACGC
>CALFPI010000165.1 GCA_937919035.1 uncultured Gemmatimonadaceae bacterium | reverse complement strand
CTGACACCGGGGTCGGTACGCGCCGTTAGTCTTCTTCTTCTTCCGGTGGGTCACGGGTGATCAGACGAGTGATGCGAACCGCCATCAGGTCTGTGACAACGACGATTTCGCCCTCGGCGAAGGGGCGCTTGTTGATCAGGATGTCGAAGGCCTCGCCGGCGAGTTTGTCGAGGTCGATGACATCCTGAACCTTCATGGCCATCAACTCGCGCACGGACAACTCCCGGCGTCCGAGTTCTACTGTGATGTCGACGAAGACATTGTTGATCCGACTGTAGCGTGGCTTAGTCTTCTGTGGTGCCGGAGGCTCCAGTTGAGCAAACTGGACGGGTAGGATCTCATCGCCACCCTTTTCCTCGTCGACGGAATGCCCCCCGGCAGCCCAGGCGCGCAGCGCCTCGGCCACGCCAGAGTCATCGGCGTCATCGTCGAATTGCTCTAGGGGCGCGGGCACTGGAGAAGATTCGGGGGCATCCAGTCCATCACCGAGTCCGACTTCGTCGATATCCACTGTCTCGTGCTCTGTCATTCCGTCATCCGGAAGATATGGCGGCCTGTGCGGAAGAACTGTCCCGAATGGCGGACCGCAGCCGTATCGGGAAGAATATCATGAAACTCATTTAAAATCAATCTCTTGTGCACCCTTCGCAGGCCCGCTTGGGACCCTCAGCAGGTTCCTGGGATGGCTCCTCAGAAGGTTGCTTGCAAAGCGTGTGCCGCAGGTTGTCGGAGCCTTGCAGTCGGGCAGACTCAATCAGGCAGACTCAATCAGGCAGACTCAATACCGAGAAGTTCCAGGCGTTCAAACAAGAACAGGGCACATCGACGGCGGCGCACGTAGAAGGGCACCGTCGCCATCACCTCCAGTGGAAGCCCCAGATTCCGCAGCAGGGCGACAAGCACCTCTCCCCTGCGCACCAACAATCCCAGGACTCCGCCTGGCGTCACAACCCGTACGGCCTCGAGCAGTTGCCGGCCAACGTCGTCGTGATCGAGCCGGGGCATCAGCAACAGCACAGGCAAGGAACCCGTCGATAAGGGCAAACAGTCGGCCTTTGCAGAGATTTTCACGGGCACCAGACCACTGCGTGCGATGGTCAACCCGTGCGCTGATCCCGGCAACGGCGCACCCGCTACGGGCAGGTCGTCGTCGAGGTCCAGCAAGCGCCTGACGGAGTTTGCCGCTGGTCCCACCCAACCTTCCTTCTGTGGATCACCCGAGGGTCGACGGGGCCCCAGTTGCAGTGTGATCAGGACGCGTTTTCCGCGAATCCGAATGATCAATCGAAGAGGATGGGACGTGGTTGGCCCATGACAAATCTGCAGGCCCGCCTCCTGCAGAATGGGCAGACAGCCAGCCTCGACATCGCTCGTGCAAAACCGGTGGGCTCCGTGCATGGAGACACGCAGGTCGACTGATGTCAGGTCGATGTCCCTGTCACAGGCCGCAGCAAGTCGTCGCACTGCATCCAGAGGCAGGCCGCGCAGACAGCGGAGAACGCGCTGCAACCCCGGTTGCCCCACGGTGACGTCATGTGCCTGCGCTGCCACAGCCTCGACAGAGGTCGGGCAACATAGCTCCAGCAGGCGTCGGGGGCTCGCTTCCGTGCGAAAGTAGAGCCGGCCGACCTCGCCACGTTCGGTGCGCAGGGCCTGCACCCTCGTGCCCAGAGAAGCATGCAGTTCATCGATGGCAACATCCTCAAGGCCGCCGATGCAGGAAAGCTGGTACTCAAGGATCCGTGCCGTGCTCATCAGTCACTCGCCCACGGATGCGACAGCGACGCGCTCCGGCCGCAGGCATTCTTCCAGACACCGACGGATGTCACCGGTATTTATGGCCGTCTCGCCGGCGTAGATCTCTGCCACCGAAAAAGGATGGCAACCACGCAGGCCAGCATTTTCCAGAAAACCGACGGTGCTTTCCACGTCCTCCCATTGACAGACCATGTCACCATAGGCTCGACGTCGTGCCCGCTCAAAATCTGTCTCAATCCAGTCGGACCTGCGAGCCTGCGCCAACTCCTCGAGGATCACGGACTGCAGTGCGTCGGGATCGTCGGCATCTCCACTGAGAACACAGAAACCGTAGCTCTCATCCATGTGGACCTCACCACCAAAGGTTTCCCCATCGAGCAAGCCCGATTCGTAGTGCCGGCTGAAAAACTCACTCCCGGGGCCGAAGAGGATATCGAGAGTCATTTCCATGGCCAATTCATGGCGCATCAAGGCGATTCCCTGGCGTCGGATCTCGTCCGGAAAAGCCAGCATGCGTCGCACCCGCGGCACAGCCATCGGTACGTGGAGCACGCCGGGATTGGCTACGGGGAGATGTATGGCGGCGGGTGAACTGTCACCCTTTGGCCAAAGAGACAGGGCTTCGTTGCAGGTGTCGACCAGCTCTGCTACGGCGATAGGTCCGCAGGCGAACACCTGCACGGCCGAGGCGTGGTAGCGGTGCTGATGGCAGCGCGTCAGCATCTGGCTATCGATTCCCAGCAGGCTTTCCGGGGTTCCCGCGATGTCGACGGCAATACGCTGTGCCGGGTACAGCGCTTGCAGCATCGTCTGAAAGGACATCCACTCGACGTTGTCTTCAAACAACTGGATTTCGTGGCCAACGATGGATCGCTCTCTGGCGACCGAGTCCTCGGGAAAGTGGGTTCTCCCGGCCAGCTCGAACAGCAACTCCAGGGCTGCCGGAAACGTTTCTGCTCCGGACGTCACTGAATAGGATGTCGCCGTGAAACCGGTCTGCGCATCGACATCGGCACCGATGTCGGTGAAGCGCTCGCTGATGTCGCCATCCGGTTTCTCGAACAGCCGATGCTCCAGAAAATGGGCGATCCCTGGTGGCTCACCCCTGCCCGTTCCGGCCTCGTGCAGAGCGCCATAGTCGACGCTCAGCACAGCGTGGCATCGTCGACCTGCACGTGGTGTAACACAAAGGCGGGCGCCGTCGGCCAGGTCACGCATCTCTACCGTCTCGCACAGGGACTCATGGGTCTGACGCATCAGTCAGTCACCTGTGTCACGTGGTTCAAGGAAATACTCCGTGTCGAGTCGGATGCGGGCAGCCACGGCACGGACATCCGCTGCGGTAACCATTGCCAGGCAGGTAAGAAAGTGCAGTCGGGATGTCTCGACACCGGCGAGGCGACGCGAGAGATGGAAGCGTACGAGCCCATCGCGGCCATCTTCGGCACTTTCAAGGCGTTGACGTGCCAGATTCTGTGACCGTTGAAGTTCTGGGCCAGTCGGCCCATGGGTCGCGATATCATCCAACTCCGCGAGCACCTGTTCTAGCAGAATCTGTCGGTCATCCGGCTCCACCCCGGCCTCCACGAAGAGCAGTCCCGACATCGGATCCGTGAAGGAAGCGATATGATAGCACAGCCCTGCATCTTCCCGAATCCGGCTGTAGAGCCGCGAATGTGCATCCCCCCCGAAGATCAGGTTAAAGAGCACGAGGGCGGCGTATTCAATCTCGGGGCCTGCCAGTTGTACATGCGTGCGGAAACCGAGTACCAGACGTCCCTGGGAGACGTCCTCCTCTTCGCGAATATGTCGCGGCTCGGTGGCCGGAGGCAGATCGGGGACCGCAGGCAGGGATCTGCGACTGCGATCGAGACTGGGCAGATGCTGGGCGCAAAGAGCCTCGACCTGGTCGGCATCCACGTCGCCACAGACATACACATCCACGGGCTCGTTGGCGACAAAATCCTGGAGAAACTGCAGGATATTGTCGCCATCGAGTCCTTCGAGTTCCGCGGGATCCCCATGGGGAAGCAGTGCCCAGGGCGTCCCGGAGCACATCTGTTCCATAGCGCGGCGCTGGGCCAACAAAGTCCGATCTCCATACAGGCTTTCGACATACCGGCACAGAGAGGATTTCTCCTGCTCGACACGTGCCACGGGAAAGCGTCCTTGTTCAAGGAATGGATCGCTCAGTACTTCCCCGAGCAACTGCAGACCGCACGCAAGGAGATCATCTTCGGCTTGTGGGATGAAAGCCTGATCGACAACATCATAGTGCAGGTGCAGCAGCTGGAATGGGCCGACAGCGATGGTCTGCGTGGAGAGGGCGGCGCCGTAGAGCCAGTCCGTATGACGATTGAGCGCCCTCAGGTCGGGAAGTCGCGATGTGCCACGCTCGAGGAGGCGTCCCAGGAGTGCGAGTCGAGTGACGTTCCCTGGTTGCATCAACACGGGCTGAAACAGGTCAATCCACACGGACTTGAAGCGAGTGGAGCGCCGTACGTGCAGTTGCACGCCCCCGACAAGCTGGCGACTGTCAAAGTCGTCGGGTGCGGGAGGACTGTTGTCGGCAATCAAATGGCGGGTCCCCCGCCCGGAGGGCGACAGAAAGCATGATGACACACGTGAAAATGCTGCGGGCGCGGGCGCATGCAAACGGCGTCAGATCTGGCGCTTGCGAAACTCTCCCAACTGATAGAAGGTAACATGCTGGAAGTCTTCAAAGCCGGTTGCCAGGCGAAACGATTCGCCGCTGCTTTCAATGAAGCGGTCGAGGACAAGCCCCTCCAGGACCATGTCCAGATACGTCTGCGAGTTGCGTGAAGCACGCGAGATGAAGTTGGAGATGCGCTGTCTTTCGAAGATTTCGTCCCAGGTGAAGTTTCGCCCCAGTTCGGGTTGCATCTGCTCATTGAAGAACAGATACAGCACGCCGACCTGCTGCGGCAGGAGCCGCCTGACAATGTCGGCCTGGCGAATCCACAGTTTGCCGAATCGACGACTGGCCCGTTCATAGTCGGCCAGACCGGTGAACTGAGTGGTTTCAGAGCGATACTCGCTGCGTGGCACAAACTGAACTTTCTCGTTGGTGTACCCCTCCAAAAAGGCTTCCACGCGAATGTCGGCGCTCTCCCCCGTGTAACAGAAGTCGATGACGGGAACACTCCCGTCCTGGGGCGCGTGGGTCCGCAAAAAGAATCGATGATTCTCATAGCGCCCGACTTCCTGCTGCAAATGCCTCTGCACCTTGTCGATGCGAGCGCGATGTGAACTGTGATAGTGCCCATCTTCACGCAGATAGGTGGTCAGCGTCTGATACTCGACGCAACGCCCGAGTTCGAGTCGGTCCTTCTCCTCCGCCAGGAAGGCGCACTCGGTGTCGCCTTCCTTATCGGCAAAGACATCATTGAAGACAGCCCGCACGATTTCACGATCTGCCGGACGATGGTCCGCCTTGTGGAAGTGCACGATAATCCGACTGATGGGCCCTGACGCCAGATTTCGGTCCTGAGCCTCGCGGAACATCTGCATGGCGCTGTGGATCGAGGCAAACTGGCTGCCGCCACGCAGAACGAGTCGACCGATTTCAACACGGCAGGCCACACCGATCCCCTCAATGTCGGTCTGCATGACAGCGCGCCCGCCGTATCGGCCCAGGAGCCACGTGGAGCGGCTGTACTCGTCGGCCAGCACATCGAAATCGTTGCGCACCCGACGTGTGAACTTGAAATGGGCGCTGGGTTCGTAGTGTGCGACCAGATCAAAGGCGGTGGGCCGCAACCGGGGGACACCTCGGCTGCCGACGGCGGTTTGCTTTGGGGCGGCTGTCATGTCCTGACACCTCGTGTATGCGGCTCACGATCACGGATGATTTCTCTCATGCTTCCGGCTCCTCCACGTACCCGGCGTCTCGCGCCAGCTCCTCGATACGTTCGTCACGCAGACGTTTCTGTTCCTTGGCCCACTCGGGATCGTACAACTCGCGATACAGGCCGATCTGGTCGATCAACTCGCTGTGGCTGCCGACCTGCTCCACACGCCCCTCCTTCAAAACGACGATCTTGTTCGCATTCTTGATCGTCGACAGCCGGTGTGCGATGACGAAGGTTGTGCGATCCAGCATGAGCCGTTGCAGAGCATCCTGCACCTTCGATTCGGACACGGTGTCAAGTGCCGATGTAGCCTCGTCCAGTATGAGGATCCGCGGATTGCGGATCAGTGCCCGGGCGATGGCGATTCGTTGCCGCTGTCCACCGGATAGGCGCGTGCCGTTCGAGCCGATGAGCGACTGGTAGGAATCGGGCATCGTACAGATGAACTCGTGGGCGTTGGCCAGTCGTGCAGCCTCCTCGATCTCTTCGATCGTCGAGTCCGGTTTGCCGTAGCGAATGTTGTCGAGGATGGTGCCACGGAACAGGAAGGTCTCCTGTAGTACGATGCTCATCTGATCACGCAGGGAACGCAGGGTGTATTCCTGGATGTCCCTGCCATCGATGAGAATCTCTCCCCGTGAACGATCGTAGAAGCGGGCAATAAGGTTGGCGATCGTCGTTTTGCCTGAGCCAGAAGGACCGACGAAGGCGACGACTTCCCCCGGTTCCGCATGGAAGGACACGTCAGCCAGCACCTGATCGCCCTGGGCGTAGGCGAAACTGACATCGTTGAATACGACCTCACCCTTGATAGTTTCACGCGAGCCGGTGGGCTGGTCGACTACTTCCGGTTCCATGTCCATGATCTCGAAAACGCGCCGGATCCCGACCTTCGCCGGGAGAATCTGTTGGACAACGCCGATAAGTTCCGCAACAGGTTGGTACAGCATGGCAACGTACGACATCAGCAGGATGTACTCTTCCAGGGTCAATTCCTGATCGATCACCGCTGAGCCGCAGACGAGCATCACCGCAACCTGCCCAACGTACGAGATGTTTCCCGTCGTATGGCCCCAAATGCTGCCCAGATTGCCGGAGTAGAGGTTGATGTCGTAACTCTCACGCAACTGGGTAATCAGCGTGCGGCTCTCCCTCATCTCCCCGGAATGTGACTTCACCATTTTCATGGCGCCCAGGACTTCGCTCACCTTGCCGTAGATCTGCGACATCTTCTCGGACGACTTCCAGGCTGTGTGCGAAATACGGTTGCGGAAGAAGAAGTACCCGAGAAAGTGCAGGGGCAGGACTGCGAGAGCGACCAGAGTGACGTCTGTGCTCGTCCAGAACAACACCACCAGGATGGCGAGGGCCTTGAACGTCGAAATCAGTGCGTTCAGTACGGTGCCGGTCACCAGAGAGGTGATCGAATTGACGTCATTCATCATCCGGGAGATGATCTCTCCGGAACTACGCGACTCAAAAAAGCCCAGCGACAGGCGCTGCAGGTGATCGTACATCCGTCGGCGCAGATCGAAGACGACGCGCCCCCCCAGGATTCGCATCTGGTACGAATACAGATAGGACAGGATGTTGGACAGTAGATGCACGACGAACAGCGCAGCGACGCAGATCAGAAACAGATCCCGGTCATATTCGGGCAGCGCACGGCCGATCAGTCTTGCTGATATCGCCGGTGATACCAGGCCAAGTCCTGTCAGGATCAGAAGGGTCGCCGACGACACGACCAAGCGGGCACGATAGGGCAGGATGATTCCCCACACTCTGCCCCAGATACTCGGTCTCGACGTTGCCATCAGTGTCTTCGTTGCATTCGTAACATGTTGTAAACAGATGTCTTAAGTTAAGAGAGAGGATCCTCTGGCGACGTACGAAGATCTCGCCCGCCAACCGACCCGATTCCATAGAGACCTGGAATCATGGCAGCAGGATGGGGCGTCGTAAACACCGGATCGACCGGCGGCACGCCAGAACCGGTCCCACGAACGGGACTACCGTCCAGCAGGCGCACAGGCTCATCGAGCGATCTGTTTTGGGAGCAGAGGGGTCGAACGGAAGGACCGGGTCTCCATGCGAAGGTCTGTGGGCGACCTGCGCC
>CALFPI010000164.1 GCA_937919035.1 uncultured Gemmatimonadaceae bacterium | reverse complement strand
GCCATCTTTTCTGGTGAATCCGTGGCCGACATTGTCGATGAGCCGCAGATCCTCGGCCGTCACCGGGTCGCCGCCGTCGATGGTGACCGCATTGCCACCCACGCCTTCGACTCTGACCCGCAGCAGGCGGGTCCGTCCGGTCACCGACGCCACATGGATGCCGTCGCCGGTGTTTTCTTCGATCGTCACACCCACCAGTGACAGGCCTCGTGTCCCCCCGCGCACATCGATGGCTTGTTGCGCCTGGCGGAGGGTCGTTGACCCGAGCGACAGCAGGCCGCTGGCGGTGGTCGACAGACCGACCCAGTCGCCCGGTGCAGCGAAGGCCGCTGCGGACTCGAACACGGAGGTCGCGCCCGAGGAGGACAATGTGCCCTCGACGACGATTTCAACCCGCTCCGGATCCGCGCCGCTGTGGCGTCCGTCCCCAGCCACACGGATCACCGTTCCTGGTGCCAGATCGACACTGGCGCCGGGAGCGATCGTGACATCACCAACGATGTGCATGGTGTCGCGCCAGACCTGGCGACCCGTGAGCAGGCCGGCACGGCGTCGATCACGCACCACCAGATCCGCGGAGAAACCGGCGCCGGCACCGCGGATGTCGCTGATGCTGACGCCGTTGATGGCAGGATTGCTCAGCGGTGTGTATTCGGTGAACCGCCCGCCGTCAAAAACGTCGGTGGCGTCGCCGAGGTTGCCGGCGTGCCCGGCCCGAAAGTCCGCGTCACTCGAATAGAAATCGAGATTGTCCTGGCCCACATCGAGGCCGGGCCTCAGGCCCTGTGGGTAACCGGCGTCGAGAAACAGCCCGTCTGCACAGACCAGATCGACGCGTTTGTTGTATTCGTCATCATTGTCAGGGCGGTCGGGGTCGACATGCCAGATCAGCACGCCCTCTGCCGGTAGGTGCCGCTCATAGTAGCTTCCGTCGGCACTGCGGTGTTCGATGAGAAGATACTCGCCGTCAGGCAGGGGCAGCTGATAGACGGTGCCCCCGCGGTTGACGTCACCGAGGAAGGCATCATCGATCGCTGTGGTGACAACGGCGAGTTGTTCATTGGCCACCCCCAGCCAGCCCAGTTGCAGACGGCTCCAACTGCACAGGGGGGTGGGGCCGCCTCGGTCGTCCCAGCCACGGGCACCATGACCCATCAACCCCCAGTAGCCGATCCCGGCAGAGGCATCGTTGGCATCGACGATCGAGCCTCGCGTGTTGACACGATCGTAGAGATCGGGCAGACCCAGCACATGACCCATCTCGTGGGCGATGATCCCCACAGCGTCAGCGAAGCTCAAGCCCCGCTGCAGTGTGCCACCTGGCGTGTCGTTGTCCTGGCGAACGGAGATGTGTCTCCCGTCGTTGGCGGCATCCTGCGTCAGGTACGGTGTATCGAGCCCAAGTTGGGCGACGCCGTCGGCGTCGCCGACGATGAATCCCGACGGTGTCGACTGTGTCACGACCAGCAACAGGTCGACGGAACCATCATCATCACCAGAGTTCGGTATGCCGTCAGGACCATCGTTGTCGAATGCCCCGAAGTCGACATCGGCATCAGCCGCCGCCAGGATCTCGCGGGTGAAACGGCCGAAATCACCCCGCCCGGCAGCACCTGCCGAGAGATACCGTGACATGGGGCTCGCAGACGCATACACTCGCGGCAGGACTTTGCCCGTCAGGACAAACTGCCCGTTGGACATCTCCGTGAAGAAATGCGTCAGACTTCCGGGAAGGGACGGATCAAAGAGGTCTGCGGCAAAGGCAGGCGCCGTCGCCGACCCGGCCTCATCCTGGAAGCGCGCAAAGAGCACCAGAGCGCGCACCTGCCCCGTTGACGGCAGAACTGCAGTGGCGGCCCGCTTCGACGCCGACCCGGCACACTGTAGATCGTCGGCACTTGCGTGCAGAGGCAGCAGCACACTTGCTATCATGATGCAGTTGCGCAGACACGGTATCATAACGCTAGTATACACTTCATGATGACTCCATCCTATCAAACACGCTCTGTCTACGTCCTCGTCGTGGCCGTCGCCCTCTGTGTGGCGGCGCCAATCACGGCGCGTGTCCTGAGCTTTGGTGGCAGTGATCTGTTGACGCCCCGATTGTCCATTGGTGATTGTGATGGCGACGGGGTGATTGACGCCGCCATGGCCGGTGCCGTCAGTGGCCGAGTCGACGAGGCAGCATCATTACGTTCCGCCCGCCTCGACTGGTACGCGGGCCCCGGCACAGGTGCCGTGACTTCGGCTGAATTGCACGTCGTCAACGATCTGGCCCACGCTGATCTCGATGGTGATGGCCGCGATGAGATCATCGTCGTCGGGGCCAACACCTGGCGCATCCTGCAACTCGAAGGGGGCCAATTGCGCCAGCATGCTGCGGGGAACTCAATGCTGCCCCTCTGGCGTGTGGCAGCAGGTGATGTGGATGGAGATGGTCGCGACGAGGTCGCCCTCGTCACGCTGGAACGGGGCCTGACAGACGAAGTCCCCCGAGCCACCATCCAGCTTGTGGCCGTCGACATGACCACCGCGGGCGCGGGCCTGCACAGCCTCGATACGTGGGACGTGGCCGCCCACATCGGTGACCTGTGCTTCGTTTCCTCCCCTGAAGGTGCCGTCCTCATCGTCGAAACGGGCGCCGAGGAAGTCGGTGGCCGCCTGCATCGACTGTCGGTGGCTGGCGGCGTAGTACGTGAACAGACGTCGATTCTCACCGGCGCCGACAGGCTGCGCATCCTGAGTCTGTCCGCCGTGGCCGTTCATCGGGGAACACTGCTGAGCCTGGCGGATGTGTCCGGTCGGGTCCGCGTCGTCGAATGGCAAGGGGATGTCCTGCGGCGGCACGCGGTGGCTCCCCTGCCTGGATCTGGTGCATCGCTGGCCCGCTTCGCAGGAGAGGACGTACAAATGTGGCTTGCGCCGCTGCGCCCCGGTGACCCGCTGGGCTGGTGGTCGCCCGTCGACTTCTGAGATGGCGGCAAGCTGATGCCCGAGTTACCCGACGTACTGGCCTACCTTACGGGACTGGAACGGCTGCTGGGTGGGCGCACACTTGGTTCCATTCAACTGCGCAGCCCGTTTCTGGTGCGCACCTTCGAGCCGCAACTCGAGACCGCCGTAGGGCGCCGCCTTGTTGGTTTCCGCCGCATCGGCAAACGCATCGCGTGGAAACTGGAAGGCGACCTGTTTCTCGTCATCCACCCGATGATCGCCGGTCGTTTCCACTGGAAAAAGGCGGGCACGAAACCGTCACGGAAAATCGACCTCGCCGCCTTTCATTTCGACGACGGCGCGATGCTGCTCACCGAAGCCGGATCGAAGAAACGTGCCTCTCTGCATGTTGTGGCGGGCGCGGCTGGATTGGCTGCCCACGATCCCGGTGGCCTGGAGGTGCTTGACGCCAGTCTGGCGGACTTCACGGCAGTACTGATGCGGCACAATCACACACTGAAACGTGCCCTGACCGACCCCCGCCTGTTCTCCGGAATCGGCAATGCGTATTCCGACGAGATCCTGCATGCGGCGCAGTTGTCCCCGGTGAAATGGACAACCCGCCTGACGACAGAGGAGATCACCGGTCTGTACGAGGCAACACGATCGACGTTGGCGGACTGGTGCGCGCGCATGCAAGCGGAGGCCCATGTAGCGTTTCCGGAAAAGGTCTCCGCCTTTCGACCGGAGATGGCCGTGCACGGCCGTTGCGGCAAGGTGCTGGCCGATCGACAACTCTCACGCATGCTGAAGAATGACTGGCCGAAGACCATCGAGGCACTCGAGGTCCGTCTCGGTCCGCTTGACAAGGGCGCGCCGTGACCGACGGCATCGACGTTGTTGGTGTGGGCCTGATCACGACGGACTACGTCTACCGTGTCCCGCACCTGCCTGCCTTCGGTCAGTCGCTGCGCGCCTCTGGTTATGTGCGCGCCTGTGGGGGTCCGGCCGCGACAGCCATGGCCTGTCTCGCGCGACTCGGGATTGGCGCCCGCTTTGTCGGCAAAACAGGAGATGATGCCGAAGGTGACTTCGTCGCCGCGGAGCTGTCACGTGCCGGCGTGGATGTGTCGCGACTGCGTCGAGGCAGCGGCCATTCACGCGTGGCGACCGTGCTCGTCGACGAGGACTCAGGCGAGCGCGGCTTGCTCTCGTGGCCAGAGTCTTTCTCGCCGCTGCGGGGCTGCGACATCGCCGTCGAGGATCTCGCCGACGCCCGCGTCGTGCTGATCGATGATGCAGATGAGGCCGGACTCGAGGTCGCGCGACAGGCGCGGGCGGCAGGGGCCATCGTCGTCTTTGATGGTACATGGCAGAGCGATCTGCTCGACGAGTTTCTGCCCCTCGTGGACCACGCCATTGTCAGTGAGTTCTTTGCCCGACGCTGGATGCCTGACGTCAGCGACAACGCCATTCTGCAGCGACTCACGGATCTCGGTGCCGGCACGGCTGTGTTGACACTGGGTCCGCGTGGTTGTGTGGCTCGTGTCGAACAGGAACACCTTGCGTGTTCTGCTGCACCTGTTGCGGTCGTCGATACGACGGGTGCCGGTGATGCCTTCCATGGAGGCTATATCGCAGCTTTGCTGGAAGAACGGGACCTGCCGCAGAGGCTGCACTTTGCCGCAGCCACAGCGGCGCTCAATTGCCGTGCTCTGGGCGGGCAGCAAGCCCTGCCGACTCGCGGCGAAGTGGAGGATCTTCAGAAGACCTGGCCTCCGCCGAAATGTTTCCACCCCTTTTGTGCACGGGATCACAGAGACAGTCCGAGACGGGGGCGATAGTGATGGTACATAGTATCACAATTACGCCCGAGCGACTTGTGGAGAACTCCGCCATGCGACCCACCGGGTACCACCGCCCCACCGCTTACCACAGGCTCGCCTTCACGGCGTTCGTCTATGCCATTGCCTTCTTCTGTCTCTTTGTGGTGCGCCTCATCCTCAACTGACGCGCCAGGCCAACTGCTCGGCGCCCGACGAGGGTTGCGGCAGCCCGCCTTGCCCACCTTTCTTGTTCTGCAAGTGGCCACTGCTGTTTCCCCGAACGTCGCTGGTTGTCCATTGTACATGGCGGAATCTTCCGCCCCGAACGTGGCGGACCACCTGAAACTTTTTCCATTGAGGTAGTATGGCCACCCTTGTTCGCCTCATCGCCTTTGTGGCGGCGCTCAACCTGCAGGCACAGGCGGCGCCCGTCGATTCTGTCGATGTCCAGATCGATATCCGGATCGGTGTGCAGGCGCGACAGTTGTTCAACACACTCATGAGTCCCTACTGTCCGGGATCGTTGCTGTCAGCCTGCCCCAGCAGTCAGGCAGCGGTGCTGCGAGATTCCGTTCGCGCCCGCCTGCAGCGCGGCCAGAGCCCCGACGAAATCCGCCAGGCTCTCGTTGCCATCTATGGCAACGAGATTCTCGCGTCACCACCCTTCGAGGGTCTGGGAACGCTGACGTGGATCGGCGTCGTGGCGATCTTCCTTGGCGGGTTTGCAGCGGCAGCAGGATGGCTGCGTCACCGTCGTCACGAGCCCGCCGCCGCAGCAGACAATCCGCGCGTTGAGCCAGAGGCTCTGCAGCGCCTGCGACGGGAACTCGCCGAGCAGGATCAGGATTGATCATGCTATGTGCGGCTACTCCTCAGGGCACGACGCGCGCACCGGCACCTCTCAGAGCCAGGTAAGGAGCGACCCTGTATGCGTCTCCACTCACTGACTTTGCTGGTCCTTGGCGGCATGTGCGCCGCCGGCCCGGCCATTTCCCAGACCCTTGACCAACCGCTGGAACTACAGCTGTTGGCCGCCCTGCCGGTCCAGGGACTCGACAATGCGCAGCCATCAGGCCTCTGTCTGGTGGACGGCCAGCTGTACGCGGTGAGTGATCGACATGATCACGCGATCTGCCGCGTCGACCTGGGCAAGGACCACGCCGTGCTGGAACCGTATATCACATTCAACGCACCGTGGTCGGGCGCCTGGGTCCGCGGGCTGGACTTCGAGGGACTGGCCTATCGGGATGGTTCGTTCTTCATCGTCAGCGAAGCCAACTTTCGCGTGCTGCGCGTCCATGAAAGCGGCAGCAATCTGGCCTGGGTGACACCGAGTGTTGAGGAGATCGGTGTCGCCGCCGGGCTCTTTGGCGAAAGGAACGCCCGCCTGGAGGGGCTGGCCCTTCTGGGGGGAGGTCGCGTCGTGCTGGCGGCGGAGCGGGCGCCGCGAGGTTTGTTCGACGTCGTGATGGATACCGAGGGGGGCGCGCAGATTACCGCCCTGGTGTGCGCCAACTCGGGCCTCGCCATCGAGCCCCCGCGTGAAGCCGATTTTGCCGACCTGTTCTTTGATGGTACGGATCTGTTCGCTCTCACTCGTAATGCCGATGCCATCGTCCGCCTTGCCTTCGATGGCACCAGTCTGGAGGAACTGGAGGCATGGTCTTTCGCCCACGTCACCAACGCACCCGAGTTCCGCTACCAGGACATGACCTTCGGCAAAGCGGAGGGCCTGACCATGGACGACGAACACGTCTACGTCATACTCGACAACAACGGCCTTGCCCGGGCCAATGATCCCACCGATACGCGCCCGCTGCTGTTCGTCTTCGCGCGCCCCTGATTTTCTGCGCCCTGATCGCCTGGCCTGGGTCTCAGGCCTGAGAACTAGGGCCCGAATCCCCCGGGGCCAGTAAAGCCCGCCGCTTCGGTGCCCAGCCGCACGAAGGCCTCGGCGAACTGGCAGCCTTTCATCCACGCCGTCGATTGCGCTTCCAGGGCCCGATAGGCTGCCAGCAATTCATATCGATCCGGCAGATCGGGCTGCGATGCCAGGTGCCGCAATGCTTCTTTCTTGCGCGCCTGAACGTCGCTGATGTCCACGAACAGGCTTGGCAGGAAGCCGGCAACCGGTGCTGTCCCAAGAGTGGTCTCGTACATCACAACCTGTGGCGATGGACAAGGCGGCCGATCAGTGTCGAGGCCCGGTCGAAAACAGTAGCGGCTGGCCCAGATCACCGCCCGCGTGCATTCCATGTGATCCGGATGCAGGATGTCGTCCCGCCAGTGCGTCAGCACAAGATCCGGCTGAAATGCCCGGAACAATCCGAGCAGATGCTGCTGGCGATCGACATCGACGACCAGGGGGCTGTCACCCCAATCCAGACAATCGAGGGTGGCACCCAGGGTCTGTGCGGCGGCGGCCATTTCGCGGCTGCGGATCTGCTTGATCTCATCGATCGACGGCGGCGGCTCCCGCGCCCAGAGCGCCGGCGACTCGCACTTCTCACCGTAACTCATGTCATGGATGTGTACCGTACCGCCGGCGTCAACAAGCCTGGCAATGGTGCCACCGGCGCGTGAACAGAAATCTGCGGCATGTGCACTGAAAACCAGCACGCGCCGGTTTTCCCGTATCAAATCACTCATCAGTTTGCTCCGTGGGCGGATTTGGCCAACCCTTCTGGTCAGGGCGGGACAGACGGCTATCTTAGCAGCACAATAATACCATAACCGGGACTACGCTGATGAACTTCGACCTGATCCTTGCCGGCGGCCATGTGATCGACCCAGCCAACGGTGTCGACGGCCGACGTGATGTGGCCATTCGCGGCGGCCGCATCGCCGCGGTGGATGACAACATTCCAGCGGCAAGCGCCCGCCGTAGCATCGACGCCACCGGTCTCTATGTCACACCCGGGCTCGTTGATATCCACGTACATCTCTACGCCACCGCCGGCAACGAGGGCGCCTGGGGTGGCGACAACAGCGTGCTCCCCGATGGTTTCAGTTTTCGCAGCGGCACGACAACGATGGTGGACACCGGATCCGCTGGCTGGCGCAATCTCGCGGATTTCCGCGAGCGGGTCCTCGATCGTTTCACAACCCGCAAGTACGCTCTGGTCAACATCGTCGGCCTGGGCATGACGACAATGACGACGGAGCAGAACATCTACGATATGGATGCTGCTGCCTGTGCCGCGGTAGCGCGCGAACACGAGGACGTCGTCGTCGGGCTGAAGACCGCCCACTACTTGTTACCCGACTGGACTTCCGTGGACCGCCTGATCGAGGCCGGCGAAATCGCCAACATGCCCGTGATGGTCGATTTCGGTTTCTTCAAACGCGAGCGGCCCTACTACGAACTCGTAGGCGAGAGGATGCGCCCCGGTGACATCTCCACGCACGTGTTCCGCGGCCCCGTGCCTTCCGTCGGACCGGACGGCAAAGTCATGCCCTACCTGCTGGCCGCCCGTGAGCGTGGCATCCTCTTCGATACCGGTCACGGCGCCGGCAGCTTCTGCTTCCGCAACGCGGTTCCCTGTGTCGAACAGGGCTTCTGGCCGGACTCGATCTCCACCGACCTGCACCGACTCAGCATGAACATCGGCATGCTCGATATGCCAACGACGATGTCGAAGTTCCTCGTCATGGGCATGCCTCTGGCTGATGTGATCCGCTTGTCGACGGTGGCACCGGCGCGGGTCATCGGTCGCCCCGAACATGGCACCTTGTCCGTGGGTGCGGTGGCGGATGTTGCCGTCCTCGGACTCGAGCAGGGGAGCTTTGGTTACATGGATTCTTTCGGTGGTGTACTGCGCGGCGATCGACGTCTGGAGTGCGAACTGACGCTGTTTGGTGGTGACGTGGTCTGGGACCGCAACGGGCGTTCCGGTGTCGACTGGCGGCAGTTGCCTCCCACTTATGGCGTGCGTCCCGATGAGGAACTCATCTACCCGCCCCCAGGCAGGACCTCATGAGCCCACTCTTTGGCGCCATTGAGGCAGGTGGGACCAAATTCGTCTGTGCCGTGGGTACCCGTCCAGACGACATCCGTGCCCAGGTTCGTATCGACACCGACGCGCCGGAGGTCACGCTGCCCGAGGTATGCAGCTTCTTTGAGGATGCCGCCGCTGAGCACGGTGCACTTGCCGCCATTGGTGTAGGCTGCTTTGGCCCTCTTGATCTGGAACGGACCTCCCCGACGTACGGCTACATTACCTCCACGCCCAAACCGGGTTGGGCAAATACCGACATCGTTGGCCACCTGACGGAGGCTTTTGGTCTCCCCGTGGGGTTCGACACCGATGTCAATGCCGCCGCCCTTGGCGAGGTGCGCTGGGGTGCCGGTGTCGGCCTGCACAGTCTGTTGTATCTCACGGTGGGTACCGGCATTGGTGGGGGTGCCATCGCCGATGGCCGCATCCTGCATGGCCGGATGCACCCGGAAATGGGGCACGTCCCCATCCCCCACGATCGTGACCAGGACCCGTACGAGGGCTGTTGCCCTTACCATGGTGATTGTCTCGAAGGCCTTGCCTCGGGGTCGGCTCTGCGGCACCGCTGGGGCACAGCGGCCAACGAGCTGCCACCCGAGCATGACGCCTGGGCTCTTGAGGCCATGTATCTGGGCACGGCGCTGGCGACCTTCATTCTGACCTTGTCGCCGCAGCGAGTCATCCTGGGCGGCGGAGTCATGGAACAGACGCAGTTGTTTGCCCAGGTCCGCCGGGAGACAGCACGGGTACTGGAGGGCTACCTGCGTCTGCCGGAACTGCACGACGAGGGCCTCGATGCATACATCACGGCTCCCGGGTTGGGCCAGAGTGCCGGCATTTCCGGTGCCCTCGCCCTGGCCGAAAGCGCTGTCGCGTGACCGACGAATCACCCGAGGTCCGCAGGGGTCCGCCCCTTGGCGCCCACCAGTCGATCGCCGGCGGTCTGCATCTTGCCTTTGAACGTGGCAGCAGAGCGACCTGCGACACTCTGCAGATCTTCAATAAGTCGAACACCCAGTGGGCGGCGCGCGACTTCACCAGCGCCGATCTTGAAATGTGGTTCTCCGCCTGGCAGGACTCGACACTGGAGGTGGCCTGCGCGCACAACTCCTACCTGATCAATCTCGCCTCTCCTGATCCTGCCCTGCACGAAAAGTCGTACCAGTCCTTCCGGCAGGAGGTCGAGCGCTGCCAGGTGCTGCTGGTTCCCAACCTGGTATTCCACCCCGGTTCCCACGTAGGCACCGGGGCTGACGCCGGCATGGCACGCATCAGCGCTTCCATCAACCGGCTGTTCGATGAACTCGGCAGTGACACGGAAGTGACGTTGTGCCTGGAAACGACCGCAGGCACTGGCAGCAACCTCGGCTCCACCTTCGAGGAACTGGCACAGATCATCGATGCTGTCGAGCACAGAGAGGGCATGGGCGTGTGCCTCGATACGTGCCACGTTTTCGCCGCAGGATATGCAATCACCGAGGCCGATCAGTATGCCACAACCATGCGCCGTTTTGACGATGTCGTCGGGCTCAGTCGCCTCCAGGTCGTACACGTGAATGACAGCAAGATGCCTTTTGCTTCACGCCGGGACCGGCACGACCACATCGGCCAGGGATTGATCGGGCTGCAGGCTTTCGACCATCTCGTCAACGATGTGCGCCTGCGCCATGTGCCGATGGTGCTCGAAACACCAAAAGAGGCCGATCTGGCTGATGACATGACCAACCTGTCACGGCTGCGCTCCCTGTTGCGATGATGCAGCAAGCCTCCCAGATTCGGGTCTGACCCGATCCCCTTTCGCCTGACGCCGCAGCCCTCTTCAGGAAAGATCCCAGTGCCCACCAGACCACGCGCCCTCGATGAACTCGACCGAACCATCGCCGCTCGCGCCGCACAACCGGCCAGCGCTTCCTACACCAACCAGCTGCTGGCCGGTGGCATCGCCACCATCGGCGCCAAGATTGCCGAGGAAGCGGCAGAAGTCGTTGCCGCTGCGGGCGAAACGGGTGACAGCGGACGGGACCATTTGATTCGCGAAGCGGGGGATCTTCTGTACCACCTGCTGGTACTGCTGCGCTTCCGTGACTGCAGCCTGGCGGACGTCGAAGCCGAACTCGCACGGCGTGCCGGGGTCTCTGGCCTGACGGAAAAGGCGCTGCGCCCACCCTCCCAACCACCGGCCTGATGCCCATGTCATCGGCCAATCTACGCCTCGGCATCCCGAGCAAAGGGCGACTCGCCGAGGCCGCCACGTCGCTGCTGGTCGATGCAGGCCTGAAGTTTCGTCGCTCGGATCGCGCCCTCTTTGCCCGCGTGCGCGATATGCCTCTGGATGTGACCTTCCTCCGTGCCGACGACATACCCGTGCTGTGTGCCGAGGGCGCCATTGATCTGGGTGTTACCGGCAGCGATCTGCTGGAGGAATCCGGCGTCGACCTGACGGCGCGGATGGCGCTGGGCCTGGGGGGCTGCCGACTGGCATTCTGCGTGGCTCAGGACAGTCAGCTACAGGGACCGGGCGACCTCCAGGGAGCTCGAATTGCTACCAGCTTCCCCCACGTAACGGGACAGTACCTGGCACAGCACGGCGTTACTGGCCGTATCGTCGAACTCAGCGGCTCCGTTGAGGTCATGATCGCCCTGGGTGT
>CALFPI010000163.1 GCA_937919035.1 uncultured Gemmatimonadaceae bacterium | reverse complement strand
AACTTGCTCCCCCACCTCTGTAAAGCTGACACTATCCCGAGCCTGTACTCTACAGATCGAAGAGGTACTTCTGCCGGTTGTTCACATTGCTTCCTTATCTGTGGGCTGCCTGGATGTGTTCCGTCACCAGCTCGGCAAAACGGATTTCGCTGTTGTCCTGCGGAGTGTAACCGAGCACCCGGCGCGCATTGACGATGCTCCAGAAGGCATGGGAATTGGCGCTGACACCGTAGAATATCTGGAAGGGCACACCGGCGTCATCGCGGATGTCGGCGGTGTCGATGCTGCGCACGAAGAGTTGCTGCATGTCGCGATCGCTGATGTAGGCCGCCAGGGCCCGTCGCATGCAGCGGAGATCCCCGGGCGCACAGAGGGCCACGTCCGTCTCGCGTGGACCACCGATGCGGATCTGCACGTTCTCCAGAGGTTTACCGTTCTGCTTGCCCGTGGCAAAGACGAACCCGAGGTGTTCGTAGGTCTCCTTGGCCCAACCATAGAAATTGTCGGATTGGGCCCGGTCGTCGGGATCGACGAAGTCGCGCGCACCATCGAGGATCAGATCCTCGTAGTAGTCGGCGGCATGGTTGGAACTGGCCACCACAACTCGGCGCACCTGTTGCTCAACACACGTCTGGTAGATGTTGTACGCCATTTGCACATTGTTCAGTTCCGCCTGGAAGTAGGCGTCACTGTCGTTGCGATCGGCGCTGGCAAAACCGAAGTGTACAACTGCGTCGGCACCGGTGAACAAGTGGCGATAGGTATCGCGATCGCGGATCACCAGATCGGCGATCTGCACACCCTCGATGGCGGCGCCCTGGCGATCGGTCGCTCGCAGATCGATCAGGCTCAGATCATAACGCTCTCTGAGGGCGGGCAGCACCTTGCCGGCAATGGTGCCGGCAGCGCCAGTGACCACGACTTTCTGCTTCGTCATGCCAGTCTTTCCAGAAGAGGGGGAATCGCTCAACATTAGCCGCGATGGACCACCACGTCCATCATGTCCTGCCCGTGTGCCCGACACCACCTAGTTGCTGGAGACCCTATGGCTGAACGTGCCCCCAATCTGGTCTACATCCTTGCGGACGACATGGGCTATGGCGATCTGTCCTGCCTGAACCCTGCATCGAAGATTCGCACCCCGCATCTGGACCGGCTTGCCGCCCAGGGTCTGCGCTGCACCGACGCCCATGCCACATCGGCCGTTTGTACACCGTCGCGCTACTCCATCCTCACGGGGCGCTACAACTGGCGCTCGGCGCTGAAGCGGGGCGTCAACTGGGGCTACTCGCCGCGACTGATCGAACCGAAGCGGGTCACGGTGGCATCGTACCTGCAGGCGCGCAATTACACAACCATGTGTGTCGGCAAGTGGCACCTGGGGTGGACGTGGCCCCGGCGGCCGGATGCCGACGTCGGCGATCGGGGCGACGATGTTGACACCTTTGATGTGGACTACACCAGGGCGATCACAGACGGACCGACGACGGTGGGTTTTGAGCACTTCTTCGGCATCTCCGCTTCCCTCGACATGCCACCCTACGTCTACGTCGAGGATGATCGGGTGACGACGATTCCTGATCGCAACATTGACGCCACCGAAGGCAAACAGTTCTGGCGTGGGGGCCCTATTGCCCCCGATTTCGCCCATGCCGATGTGCTGCCCACGTTGACGCGCAAGGCGGTGGATTTCATTGATGGGCAAGCCAGCAACGCCCCGCCCTTCTTCCTTTACTTCCCCCTGCCGGCGCCTCACACACCCATCCTGCCCACTCCACAGTTCGCCGGTACGTCAAAGACCAACGCCTATGGCGACTTCTGTCTGCAGGTAGATGATGTGGTCGGTCAGATCATGGCAGCCCTCGATCGCAACGGCATCTCTGACGAGACCATACTGATCTTCACCGCCGACAATGGCTGCTCTCCCATGGCTGATTTTGCCGAGTTGGCAGCGGCCGGCCACCATCCCAGCCACGTGTTTCGCGGCCACAAGGCCGACATCTTTGAGGGGGGCCACCGCATTCCCCTGCTGGTGCGGTGGCCGGAACAGATTGCCCCGGGCACCGAGAGTGACGACACCGTCTGCCTCGTGGATCTGCTGGCGACCATGGCCGACATCCACGGCGAAGCCTTGCCGGATGAGGTCGGCGAGGACAGTGTCAGCAATCTGCCCCTGTGGCGGGGGGGAGGGCTCGACGGCCAACTGCGCCAAGCGACCGTGCATCATTCGCTCGACGGATCGTTCTCCATTCGAGCCGGTCGCTGGAAGCTGGAACTGTGCGCCGGATCCGGTGGTTGGAGTTTTCCGCGCCCGGGACCGGAGTGTGAGGGGCTGCCACCGATCCAGCTGTACGACCTGGACGCCGATGTCGGCGAGCAGCGCAACGTGCAGGACGAACACCCCGATATCGTCGAAGAACTCACGGACCTGCTGACGCGCTACGTGCTCGACGGGCGCAGCACGCCGGGTGCAGCGCAGGGCAATACCGGGGGCCAGCTGTGGGAACAACTCTGGTGGATGCAGGACGACGACGATCCGTCGGCCTAGGCTTATCGCTGTCGCAGCTTCCAGGCCCGGCCCGGTTGGTCGACACG
>CALFPI010000162.1 GCA_937919035.1 uncultured Gemmatimonadaceae bacterium | reverse complement strand
GACGTTCTCCACCATGACCACGGCGCCGTCCACCATCATGCCGATCGCTATGGCCAATCCCCCCAAAGACATCAAGTTGGCGGAGATGCCCAGGGCTTTCATCATGATGAAGGCGAAGAGGATGGAGAACGGGATCGACAGAGCCACGACGATGCTGGGACGCAAGCCACCGAGGAATATGAACAGGACGACGACAACCAGGATGACCCCCTCCTGCAGCGCGTCGGTCACGGTCGCCACACACTTGGCCACGAGTGTTTCCTGGTCGTAGTACGGCACCACGTTCAGTCCCGCCGGCAGAACGCGATTGATCGCCGTGAGACGATCCTTCGTCGCGGCAATGACCTCGGAGGTGTTGGTGCCAATCAGTTTCAGCACCATGCCGGCTACGGTTTCTCCCTTGCCATCCATCGTCACGAGACCGTGGCGCACCTCACCACCGATGACGACATCGGCGACCTGTGACAGGTACACAGGGCGTCCGTCCACCGCCTTCACGACAATGCGTTGCAGATCCGCGCTGTTCTCAGCAAGACCCACAGAGCGCACAACGAAACGCTCCGAGTTCGTAACGATGAACTGTGCACCCACGTTGGAATTGTTGTCGCGCACTGCATCGACGATATCGCTGAGCGCCAGGTCATAGCGCAGAAGAGCATCGGGCTGCACCTCGACATGGAACTGTTTGACGTAGCCACCCAGCGACAGCACCTCGGTCACTCCCGGCACCGTCTGCAGGTTGAACTTGATGAGCCAGTCCTGGATCTGCCGCAATTCTTCAGAGGTGCGCTCGCCGGTCTCGTCCTCCAGGAAGTAGAACAGGATTTGCCCGAGGCCTGTGGCGATGGGTCCCATCTCCGGCTCGCCAAAGCCCTCGGGGATCTCCTCGCGTGCCAGTTGCAGGCGTTCGCCCACCAGCTGACGGGCGAAGTAGATATCGGTGCCGTCTTCGAAGTAGATGTTGATCACGGACAGGCCGAAGTTCGAGACGGAACGGATCTCCTGCAGATTGGGAAGTCCGTTCATGGCGACTTCCACCGGGTAGGTGACGTAGCGCTCCACCTCTTCCGGCGCGAGGCCCTCGGTCTCGGTGAAGACCTGCACGAGGGCGGGTGTTACGTCGGGAAAGGCATCTACCGGCAGGTGCCGGTAGCTGATGTAGCCGAAGCCGAGCACAAGCACCCCAAGGACCACCATGAGAAGGCGGCTGCGCAGGGCAAATTCAATCAGATGCTGCATCTTCGTCTGCCTCCTTTAGTGGTTATGGCCGCTGGCGAAACCGCTTTTCTCGAGCTGGGCTTTCAAGGTGAAGGATCCCGTCGTCGCGTACCTCTGACCGGGCTTGAGACCGCCGCGCACTTCGACCTGGGTGTCGTTTTCCAGACCCAGTTCGACGGGCTGTGGTTCAAAGCCCCTTTCTGTCTCCACGAAAACGACCGTCCGTCCCTCAAAACTCTGCAGGGCGCCCTTCGGCACGAGCACTTCCGCCTGTCGCGAATCGACGACGACACGTCCCTCGACGAACACACCGGGCCGCCAGGATCCGTCGTTGGTCAGGACCGCTCGTGCCGTGGCCGTGCGCGTAGCCTCACGCAACAGTGGGCTGACGTAGGTGATCTGGCCATTGGCCTCGATGCCCGTCTGCGTATCGACGACGTGTACAGGCTGGCCCGAGTGGATCCGGGGCAGGTCCTTCTGATAGACGGTCAACTCCACCCATACCTTCGTGAGGTCAGCGATGACAAAAGCGCTGTCCTCATTGCGCACGAACTCACCAAGAGAGATATGCTTCTCAACGATGACGCCACCGAAGGGTGCCGTCATGGAGTAGCGCAGGAAGGAAGCATCCTCGTGGAAGGCCAGGGCCTCGAGATAGACATGGCTGAAACCGATCGCGTGCAGCCTCTGCTCGGCGGCGCGTTCCTCGATGCGGGCTGTCGCCAATTCCTGGCGCGCTCCCAGGTACTCACGCTCAGAGGACACTTTTTCTCGCCACAACCTTTCCTCGCGAGCAAAGGTGGTCTGCGCCAGACCGGCGCGCTCCTTGGCCACCAGAAACTCCGACTTCAACTCCGACAACTCGCGACTGTCGAGTACGGCGAGCGTGTCCCCTTCACGTACGACGTCGCCGATCACGTGGTGCACCAGTCGCGCCACGCCAGGTACACGCGGTACGACATGAGCGATACGATCGGGATCAGGCACGACCTCCCCTGGCAGTGCCAAATGCACCTGCAGAACGCCCCCCGCTGCGGGTTTCACCTCGATACCAAACTCGAGCAACTCTGACGGACTGAGCCGCACGATCTCTTCCCCGTGTTCTTCGACCTCATCTGCATGGGTGTTGCCCTGCTCCGACTCGGCCGTTGCCGCCGACACGATCAGGCCAAGCGTCATACAGACAAGCCACGCCCGGGCATGATCGAAGACGCTCTTGTCTCCCGTGATCCAGATCCTTGTCATTTGCTTGCATCTCCGAAGGTCAGTTGTCCACCAGTGGCTCGATCGAGGCTGCTCAGCGCTTCGCGGTAGGCGAATGCGGCGGTAGCGTACTCCCGGCGCGTTTCCAGCAATGTTCTCTGCACGTCCAGCACCTCGAGGTACGAGGCCTTACCCTCTGCGTAGCTCCGGACAACGGCCTCTTGTGATAACTCCGCCTGACGCAGTAGGCTGTCATCGAACAGCGCTACCTGACTGGAAGCGGTCATCATGTTGCGATACGCCGTCTCGACCTCCTGCAGAACCGTACGCCGCAGACCCTCCGCCTCAGACTCGGCGCGCACCAGTTCTGCACCTGCCTCCGCAAGACTCGCCCGCTGGCGCACTCCGCCCCACAGAGGCAATTCGACACCGATGCCGAGGCGCCACAGATTCTCGGTTGCGCCCGCGTCCCGGAACGTCTGGCGGGCTACACCCACCTTCACATCCGGAATCAGACCGGCGCGAGCGGCGCCTCGCCGGGCGCGGCGACTGGCCAGTTCATGCCCTGCACCACGCAGATCCGGGCGGTGTTCCAGGGCCAGTTCGAGCGCCTGCGCCAGCGTCAGATCGAGCGCGTCTGTTGCAGGCGCACCGGACAGCACCAGTTCCTGCTCCGAATCCATTGCCAGCAGCGTCCGCAACGCACCGAGGGCCACTGCCAGGTCGTTCCTGGCTGCAGCCACGTGGCTGGCGGCACGTCCGGACTCGACATCGGCGCGCAGGACCTCCAGCTGCGGTATGTCTCCGGCTTCGAGCCGCAGTCTGGCCTTGCGCCCAAAGTCCTGCACGAGGGTCAGCTGCTGCATCTCGAAACCGAAGATCTGCTGACGGAACAGGACATCGTCGAAAGCGACGTTGACACGGCTTGCCACGTCGATGCGGGACAGCTCGTAGACGGCCAGGCGCACAGCCTTCGCCTCCTCACGAGCAGCGCGGCGGGTGTGCAACCATTTCAGTGGGGACTCGATGGTCTGCGTGACGCCAATACTGCGTGCGCGAAAACCGCCGGGATGGCTCACGTCGGTCAGCTCTTCGAACTCTGCTTCAAATTCTGGGTCCTGCGGCGTCCAGGTCCCCATGGCTCGCGCCCGGGCAGCATCCCATTCAGCCCGGGCAGCCTTCACTTCGGGATTGTGCTGCAGAGCCAGATCGACGGCGCCCTCGCGAGTCAGCAGCTCGGCATGAGCCGCTGTCGCAAAAGCCATCAGGGCGAGACCAAGGATCGGACGCACACCTGTGCGTCGAAGGATGAGCATAGAACTCTCTCCAGTATCTATTCATGGACCGGGGGGTAAGCCTCCTCTGGAACGCTTGCAGGAGCGCACCAGGCAGAGCACCCGGAGACATCGATTTGATGAGTGAATTGTGTAAAACGACAGCGTGGACGATGCGCAGGCACGTGGCCCGCAGATCGTCAGCGCGTCAACGACTGGAAGGGAACTCTAGATGCGCAGTATGGTGCTGCGCTGGACAACGACCCGCTGGGAACGGGCAGATGGTGCCAGAAGTGATCCGGGATACACGCGCGACGATGCAAGTACCCATGGGCCAGTACTGGCAGGCAAGGCCGGGCTGACCGCCGCAAATCCGCCGGTACGCAGACCAACAGCTTCAGCCAGTTGCGGCGGATGATCCTGGCAGTCGTCGCAATGTGCGGCAGGCGGCACCGTCAGGGACGCCTCGGGTGAGACCATCGCTGTCGTTGTTACCGGGACGTGGCACGACACTCCGTCCGCTGAAGCCTCCAGCTTCATCTGGCCATCCTGCTCAATGCAAAAGACCAGCCCGCCTGCCAGGGAGAATCCCACCACTGCCAGATAGCAGGACAGTCCGAAGAAAAGGAGGGGTGTACGCAGTCGAGGCATGATGAGCTGAGGAGTGTCGAGTTTGAAGAGTGAGATGTGCTGCAGCCGAACGTATGCGCCCGGCCTTCTCTGTCAATTTCTCTTGACGCTGCCAGATCCCCCGGCGACGTTGGGCACGAGCGGCCGGCCCGTCGGTACCTACATCCTCGAGAGGTGGCAATGGAGCGAGTGGCAGTTTTCGCGGACGTGCAGAACCTCTACTACACGGTCAAGCAACAGCACAACAGCCATTTTGACTACCGCGCGTTCCTGCGTGAGGCTACAACCGGACGACAGTTGGTCAAGGCCGTTGCCTATGCGACGGACAAGGGCGACGACAGGCAACGCCGCTTTCAGCAGATCCTCAAGGGTCTCGGTTTCGACGTCAGGCTGCAGCCCTTCATTCAGCGGGCCGATGGCTCGACCAAGGGTGACTGGGACGTCGGCATCGCCGTCGACATGCTCGATCTTGCGCCCCGCGTAGATGTCGTTGTGCTCGCCTCCGGCGATGGTGACTATGCGCCCGTCGTCGCCAGGATGGTCGCCGAACTGGGCATCGTCGTCGAAGTCTACGGCGTGCAGGAACTGACGGCGGGCCTGTTGGTTCGGACAGCGACGCGGTTTGTCCCCATCAAAGGCCAATTGCTCCTGCCGATTCCAACAAGTTGGTGAAGATCGGCGCGCGCGTTTCGCAGAGCTAGAATTCGTCGGCAGCGATCTGCGCTGCACTGACACCGAGGGACTCCAGCATTTTCACGCAGGCCTTGATCATCATCGGCGGTCCGCAGAGGTAAAATTCGATGCCACTCACGTTCGGGTGGCTCACCAGGTAGTTGCTGAAAACGACCTCGTGGATAAAGCCGGTGTATCCCTGCCAGTTGTCCTGCCCGAGCGGTGCAGAGAGGGCCAGGTGAAACTCGAAGTTGTGATGTTGCGCTGCGAGGTTGTCGAAGTAGTCGTCGTAGAACAGCTCCTGCCGCGATCGCGCCCCGTACCAGTAGCTGATCCTGCGTGCCGTCCTGTCGTTTTCGAGCAACTGCGCCAGATGGGCACGAAGGGGCGCCATGCCCGCCCCCCCACCGATGTAGACCATCTCCTTCTGCGTCGGCTTGATGTGAAAATCACCGAAGGGGCCGATGGCTGTGACGGTGTCGCCGGGCTTGAGGCTGAAGACATAGCTTGAACCGACGCCGGGCGGACAATCCTGTCCCGCAGGCGGCGTGGCGATACGGACGTTGAACCTGAGTTGCCGCTCCGTGACAACGTTGCTGGCCAGCGAGTAGTTGTTGCGACGGCTCGGCTCGCTGTTGCTCACACGCAGATCGAAGACGTGCTGCTGTTCCCACACCGCAGCATAGGGCTCGGGAATATCGAAGTCCCGGAAGTGAATCTCTTCGTACACGGGAATGTCGAACTGCAGGTAGTCACCAGGGGTGAAATCCATCTCCATCTGCGGATCGACCGGCTCGAGCACGAGTTCCTTGATGAACGTCGCCACGCTCTGGTTGCTGACGACGCGCAGGTCGCAGGTCGTCTGCGGACGGGCGCCGTCGCCGCCGGCCTTGTCGATATTGAGCCAGATCCGGCCGTTGCGCTCCTCGATTGGATAGGTTGCCAGACCCCGGCAGACTGGAGCCCGCGCCGGCGAGCCATCCGCGAGATGGTAGCGGCCGTTGTGTTTCGGGCACTCGATGATCCCGCCTCGTACCAGGCCATCCGCCAGATGTGTGTTGCCGTGGGTGCAGAACCCGTCCGTGCTGAAGAGCTCGCCAGACTCATCGCGATAGAGGGCGAAGGACTTTCTGCGATGGTCGAAGCGGATGGCTTCTGCCTGCCCCAGTTCCACGGCGGCGCAGACCTCGAGCCAGCCGTCTGTGTCCGGCTCTGTATCGGCAGGGCGAATCGCTTCGTCGACCCGCGCCGTCGGCGCCGGCAGCCTGCGCTTCACGTGGTAGCCCGGGTCTTTTGCCTGGCGCACAACGGCGGGCAGGATCTCGCGCCAGGCGGAGAGGATGCTCGGGTAAGGCGGCGGGCAGTCCTCTTTGATCAACTCGTGCAGAAGTGGCAGTGCATGGTAGGGCACCAGCGTGAACATGTGGTGCTCCACATGGTAGTTCATGTTCCAGTAGATGAAGCGGCTCACGGGATTCATGTAGACCGTGCGGCAGTTGAGGCGATGATCCAGGACGTTCTCGGCGAGGCCCGCATGCTGGGGTGTATTGTGCAGAATCATCAGCCATGTGCCGAAAAAGTGTGGCACGATGATCAGGCAGACGGGCAACCAGGATTGCAGCACGACGGCACCAATGATCGTGGCGCCGTACATGGCGAGGATGATGCGGGCGTTGCGATGAATTGCCGCAAAGGCACTCTCGGGGATGAACGTCCGTTCGTGATTCGCACTCCGGCCGAAGGCGTGGCGCACGACGCTGGTGAAATAGGCTTTGTAGCTGCCGAAGCAGAAGATGCTGCCAATGTGGGCAAGAAGATTGGGCGGCCGGGGAACCTGAATCTCCGGGTCGCGCCCGACGATGATGGTATCACTGTGGTGACGGTTGTGGCTCCAGCGCCAGACCACGGATTCGCGCATGACCATGAAGGAGGCGAGTTCGTACAGGGCGTTGTTCATCCAGTCGGTGGCGAAAGCAGTACCGTGACCGGCCTCGTGCCAGCGCGAATCGGACGCCGTTGCATACAGCACGGCGTAGACCAGATATGGCAGGACGGCCCACCACGTGCCCCACAGCGTGATGGTGCCCCACGCTGTGAGGCCCAGCAGTCCAAACCAGAGGAGGGTATCGCGAATGGCGGGCCCATTGCGACGTTGCAGCAACTGGCGCAACTGTGCCCGGGGAACGGGGGTTTGATACCAGTCCGCCTCGGCCAGACCACGCTCGACGGCGCGCGCCGCATTCTCACCGGTCAGGCTGTAGTCGAGAATTCCGGGGGGCTGGGGTAACACGGTGGCGTGGCTCACAGGCGCATGGTTCCTGGCTGGGGGTTACGAGCATCCACTCATGAACGGTCTCGGTCCGCGCCGAAGATAGCTACGTGACACTGCCGGCAGCGAGTGTGGAGTGCGGCAGTCGATCATTGGCTCCGCTTTGGGAGGGACCTATCATACGCGACGACCGGTCCAAATTCCTTCCCTGGAGTAAGGCCATGCGCTTGCAGGACAAAGTTGCCCTCATCACCGGCGCCGGCTCCGGCATCGGCGCCGCCGCCGCCCGCCACATGGCGCAGGAAGGGGCAAAAATCGCCCTCTGCGGCATCCCGGTGGCAG
>CALFPI010000161.1 GCA_937919035.1 uncultured Gemmatimonadaceae bacterium | reverse complement strand
ACGGCCAGGTGGTGAGACTGGGTTCGTTTGAAATGCGTCCGCACAGATAACGGGGATTCAGCGAGATATGGCATCTGTCTACATCACCGGCGGCGCAACAGGTATCGGTGCGGCCACGGTCCGTAAGTTCGCCGCCCTTGGTCACGACGTGGCTGTTTTCGACATCAATGAGCAGGCCGTGCTGGCGTTGGCGGCGGCAGGTCACAGCGGCACGGTGACATTCTTCGAGACCGACGTGAGGGATCGCGCGAACGTGCGTCAATCGATCGCGGCCGCCGCCATTCATCCCGGGCCACCAACGGCGCTGTTCGTCAATGCCGGCATCCAGAAACTGGCCGGAATTTTCGAGATGGAGGATGACGACATCGACATGATCATCGACGTCAACCTGAAGGGTGCCCTCTATACGGTGGCTGAGGCGGCGGCGCTCATGCGGGATGCCGGCAACGGTGGCACCATTGTGCTCATGGCTTCGGATCAGGCGCTCGTCGGCAAAGAGGGGTCCATCGTCTATGGAGCGACGAAGGGCGCCGTGGCGCAGATGGCCAAGAGCCTGGCCATCGCTCTGAGTCCGTACGGGATCCGTGTCAACGCGGTTTGCCCGGCGACGGTGAAGACGCCGCTGACGGAAAAGGTGTTCCAATGGCTTGCGGACAAGCACTTCGACGGGGACGTTGAGGCCGCCTGGGCAGCAGAGGCCGAGTTGCTGCCCATCGGCCGTGTCGCCGAACCTGAGGAGATCGCCGAAGTCGTCTACTTCCTGAGTCAGCCGGCGTCTTCCTTCATGACGGGGGCTCTGATTCCCGTCGACGGCGGACTGACAGCTCAATAGGCCCATGGGCTCGTGATGAACTGGGCCGACACCGAGGGCAACATGCGCCTGCTGGACGACTGTCGCTCACAGATCGGCCTGGTTTTTCCGCAGGATCGGTGAAGGGCTGGCGGAGTCCGGCCATTCGTCCCATTTTACCCCCTTTCGGCCGATCTCGGCACCCCCGAAACAACCCTTTCCCTGCCGGTTCCATGTCGCTGAAACTCCTGCGCCAGGGCCTGGGTGGGCGGCCGCCACGCATGTGGCACGACCGCCCCCTGAAGGACCATTACGACGTCGTCATCATCGGTGGCGGGGCTCACGGGCTGGCCTGTGCCTACTACCTGGCGGCCGACCATGGCATCACCAATGTCGCCGTGATCGACAAAAGCTACATCGGCGCCGGTGGTTCCGGTCGCAATACAGCGATCATCCGTTCCAACTATCTGACGCCCGAGGGGGTGCAGTTCTACGACGCCAGCGTCAAGCTGTACGAAGGTCTGGCGCAGGAACTCGACTTCAACGTCATGTTCAGCCAGCGTGGTCATCTGACGCTGGCACACAATGACAGTTCGGTGCGTACGATGCGCCGCCGGGCGGAGGTCAATAAGCTGCAGGGCGTGGATTCTCGGCTCGTTTATCCGGATGAGTTGGCGCGCATCTGCCCGCAGCTGGATCTCAGTGATCATCCACGCTTCCCGATCCAGGCGGCCCTGTACCATCCACCTGGCGGCATCATCCGCCACGACGCCGTGGTCTGGGGCTACGCACGGGGTGCCGATCAGCGCGGCGTGGACATCCATCAATACACCGAGGTGACCGGCATCGATGTCGCCAATGGCGCCGTCACCGGTGTGCGCACGACGCGGGGCAATGTCTCGGCTGGCATCGTCCTGTCTGCCACGGCCGGCTGGGCATCCAATGTGGCTGCCATGGTCGATCTGCCGTTGCCTCTCGACACCTTTCCCCTGCAGGCGTGTGTCACGGAACCACTCAAGCCCATCCTGGATGTTGTCGTCGTCTCCGGCAGCCTGCATGTCTATGTGAGCCAGTCCGACCGAGGCGAACTGGTCATGGGCGCGAGCATTGACCCGTTTACATCGTACTCCGTGGGTGGCAGTCTTGATTTTCTTGAAGGCCTTGCCGGCCACGTTCTGGAACTGTTTCCGTTCCTGTCCAAGGCGCGTATTCTGCGCCAGTGGGCGGGCCTGTGCGAAATGCCGCCCGACTTCAGCCCTCTTATGGGTATCACACCGGTGGATAACTTCCTCATCGACGCAGGCTGGGGGACGTATGGTTTCAAGGCCTCACCGATCTGCGGCAAGACGATGGCGGAGCTGATCGCCACGCGGCAGACGCCGGCGCTGCTTCGTCCCTTCCGCCTGTCCCGGTTTGCCGAGTATGATCAGGTCGGCGAAAAGGGCGCCGCCTCGGTGGGGCACTGATCATGCTGCGTCTCGAGTGTCCCAATTGCGGCGTGCGTAACACTTCCGAGTTCCGCTATGGTGGGGAGCAGAACCCCAGACCCACGCCGTCGACGGAGGTCGCCGATGCCGATTGGATCCGTTACCTCTATGAACGACGCAACGTGATGGGCGTACAGATCGAATGGTGGTATCACCGAGCTGGCTGCGGGATCTGGTTCCTCGTCGAGCGTGATCGACGCAGCAACATTGTCGCCCGCACCTGGCGTTGGCAGCCGGATGGGGCTGCTGCGGCTGAGGGGAGCCACAGCCCATGAGCGGTCGTCGGTTGCCTGCACAGACCGGAGAGAGCCTCGATCGGGGGCAACCCCTGGAGTTCCGCTTCGACGGGCACAGCTATCAGGGCTTTGCCGGGGATACGGTTGCGTCGGCCCTGACGGCAGCGGGGGTGAACGTCGTCAGTCGTTCCTTCAAGTACCACCGCCCCCGTGGCCTGTTGTGTTGTGCCGGCCACTGTCCGAACTGTCTCGTGCAGATCGGTGATGAGCCCAGTGTGCGCTCCTGTAAGCGAGCGTTGGAAGCGGGCATGGATGTACAGCCGCAAAACGCATGGCCGTCGTTGGACAACGACCTGCTGTCACTCACTGAGGCCGCCTCGCGCTTCATGCCCGTCGGCTTCTACTACAAGACGTTCCACCGGCCGCGCCTGCTGTGGCCGGCTTTCGAACATGTGCTGCGTAACGCCGCCGGTCTGGGCGTGATCGACGAAAACACGCCCGAGGGTGACTACGACAAACAGTACCTGCATGCGGACGTCGTTGTCGTCGGCGGGGGGCCTGCCGGCGTGAGTGCTGCCGTGGCTGCCGTTGACGAGGGCGCCCGGGTCTTGCTGATCGATGAAAATCCTGAGCTCGGGGGCCACTTGCGCTACAGTCGCCCGGATGCCGTCGCCCACGCTCGCATCGTCGACGGGCAGCAAAGGCTACTGCAGTCAGGCGGGACCATCCTCAACGACACGGCCGTTGTCGGTTGGTACGAGGATCACTGGCTGTCGGCTGTCCGCGGCAACCGCCTGTTCAAGATCCGCGCCGGCGCTGTGGTCGTCGCCAGTGGCGCCTTCGAGACACCCTCCGTATTTGCCGGCAACGATCATCCCGGCATCATGCTGGGTACGGCGGTGCAGCGTCTGTTGCACCTGTATGGTGTCGTTCCCGGCCACAGGGCCGTGGTTGTCACAGCAAATGACACCGGTTGGGCCGTCGCCGCCGATCTGCTGGCAGCGGGCGTCAATGTTGCAGCGGTTGCCGATGAGCGCCCCCAATTGCCCGTCGGTACGGATATCGAAGCCCTGCAGGCAGCGGGCGTGACTCTTCTGCCGGGCTCTACCATCGCCGCCGCCCGCGGCAAGAGCGGCGTGGAAGAGGTGACCCTGGTAGCCGTGGACGGATCGTCGGGCTCACACGTCGTGCGCTGTGACTTTGTCGCTCTCAGTACGACGTGGGTACCATCGGCGGAGCTCGCCTACATGGCCGGGGCGCGCAGTTGTTACGACGACGAGCTGGCGGAGATGCGCCTGGACAATCTGCCGGACGGGCTGTTTCTCGCCGGCCGCGTTGCCGGGCCCTGCAGCGCCGAGCAGGAGTGGCTGCAGGGGGCCAGGGCCGGCGCCGCTGCCGCCGGCAACACGGATGATCTGCCCATTGCTGCAAGCCAGGATGTGCAAGCCACGGCACGTTCGTCGGCCCTTGTTGCAGCACCCGATGTGGGCGGCGACAAACGGTTTGTCTGCCTGTGCGAGGACGTGACGGACGTCGACATCGAAACAGCAATCGCCGAGGGCTTCGATCGGATCGAGTTGCTCAAGCGCTACAGCACCGTGGGCATGGGGCCCTGTCAGGGGCGGATGTGCGGACTCAATGGTATCCGCCTGTGTGCACAGGGTACGGGCAAGAGCGTCCAGGACACAGGCCGCACCACGGGCCGGCCACCGGTGACACCGGTGGCACTTGGTGTGCTGGCGGGACAGAAGATGGAGCCCGTGCAGCTGTCGGCCGTGCACGATTGGCACGTGGACCAGGGCGCCCGCATGATGGTCGCCGGTCTCTGGATGCGCCCCGAACACTATGGGGATGCCGCCGCCGAAGTGCGCGCCATGCGGCAGACTGTGGGCCTGATCGATGTCAGTCCCCTGGGCAAGCTGCAGTTGACCGGCCCTGGTGTGGCGGCCATGCTCGAGCGCCTCTACGTCAACAACTGGCAGGACCTGCGACGGGGCCGTGTCCGCTACGGCATCATGTGCAACGACGAGGGCGTCGTTCTCGACGATGGTGTCTGCGCGCGGTTGAGCGACGAGCAATGGTATGTGTCGACGACATCCACCGGGGCCAGCGGCGCCCTGGAATGGATGGAGTGGTGGCGCCAGTCGGGATGGGGGGATGGTGTCCACATCACCGATCTGACAGAAACACACGCGGCCTTCAATCTTGCCGGTCCCCAGTCCCGGGCCCTGTTGCAGACCCAGACCGATCGGGATCTGAGCAATGACCGGTTTCCCTACATGCGAGCCCGACGCGCCGACGTTGCAGGCGTGCCGTGCCTGTTGCTGCGGATTGGTTTCACCGGCGAACTGGGATATGAGATTCATTGTCCCGCCGGATATGGCCGCTATCTCTGGCAGCGACTGATCGATGCCGGCGCGGATTTCGGGCTCAGACCTTTCGGCGTCGAGGCACAGCGTGTGCTGCGCCTCGAGAAGGCGCACTTCATCGTCGGTCAGGACACGGACGCACTGACCGACCCGATTTCGGCCGATGCGGCGTGGGCCGTGCACCTCGACAAGGACTGCGATTTCCTCGGCCGCCGGGCGCTGACGCGGATCGCTACCGACGGTCCCAGGCAGCGCCTCGTCGGTTTCCGCACCGGGCGCCGCGCCGACTCTTTGCTCGAAGGGCTGCAGATTGTGCAGTCGGACGACCGTGGCAAGCCGCAGATCATCGGTTGGGTCTCCTCCTGTCGGTTCTCGCCAACCCTGCAGGAAACCATTGGTCTGTGCTGGTTGCCAGCGGCCCTGGCGGAGCGTTCTGAGGCAACCTTCCACATCCATGTGGATGGCCGCCTCGAGCCGGCCCGCGTGCACCACGGGCCGTTCTATGACGCCGAGGGTGCGCGATTGCGCGGCTGATGACAATACCTTTTCTGACATCTCCCGCCGAAGGTGTATGGCTGTCCCACGGCGCCACCATCGTGCAGACCGCCGCAGGCTGGCGGGTGCCCGAGTCCTTTGCCGGTGAGTCAACTGAGCTACGCGCCGCACGCGAGGCGGTGGCTCTTGGTGACGACACGCCGCGCGGCAAGATTCGAGTACAGGGGGACGAAGCGGATGCGCTCATCGGTGCGGCCCTAGGGGCGCCGCCGGCCGCTGTCGGCAGGGTGGTGCGCGTCGGCACCGTTGAGATCACCCGCCTGCGAATGGACCTGTGCCACGTGGGCATGACCGCCGAGGATCGTGAAGCGGTGTGGGCCGCCCTGTGCGAGACACGTGGTGCTCTTCCGGTAACCATCACCGATGTCACCCACGGCCGTTTTGAGTTCCGTCTGGTGGGCCCCGCAGCGCCGCTTCTGCTGAGCAAAGTCTGCGGCATCGATTTTCATGCATCGGTGTTCGCTGATGGACAGGCGCGGGAGACGAGTGTCGCCAAGACGCGGCAACTGGTGATCCGTGCCGATCTGGGCGGACTGCCGGCGTACCGCCTGCTCGGCGGGCGGGCTCTGGGGGCGTACATGTGGGAGACGTTGATGGAGGCGGGAAGAGATCTGGGTGTCGAAGCGATCGGCACCGGCGCGCTGCTGACTCTGGCTGGATGAGGACCTGAACCCTATGTGTGGCATTGTCGGGCTGTTTCTCAAGAACGAAGCACTGCAGCCGGAGCTCGGGCGCCTGACGGGCCTCATGCTGCACGAGATGGTCGGCCGTGGCCCCGATTCTGCCGGTTTCGCGATATACGAAACACCCGTGACAGCGACCAAGATCAGCTGTCTGTCGTTGACCGGCAGCACTGACTGGCTGGCACTTGCCCGCCAGTTGACACAAGCCATCGAGGCACCCGTCGATGTCCACGAGATCGAAGATCACGCCATTCTGCACACGACCGGCGATGGTGCCCTGGCACGAAACCGGATCATCGAAGTGGCGCCGGACGTGACTGTGCTCTCTGTTGGGCACGCCATCGAATTGTACAAGGGGATCGGTGACCCCGACGCGATCGCGACGCGCTTTGGCCTGGCACAACGCGCCGGGCGTCATGCCATTGCCCACACGCGCATGGCCACCGAATCGGCCGTGGTCATCGCCGGATCACACCCATTCTCCACCGGCGCTGACACCTGTCTCGTGCACAATGGCTCCCTGTCGAATCACAACCGCCTGCGGCAGAGCCTGCGACGTCGCGGCGAAACCTTCCAGACTGAGAACGACTCCGAGGTCGCTGCGGGGTACCTCGCCTGGCGCATGCGTGAGGGGGACAGTCTCGAGGCTGCGATCGAACGGGCGCTGCACGATCTTGATGGTTTCTATACGCTGGCCATCGGTACACGGGACGGCTTCGCCGTGGTCCGCGATGCCATCGCCTGCAAACCGGCGATCATCGCCGAAACCGAAGACTGGGTCGCCATGTCCTCGGAGTTTCGCGCCATCGCCCGTCTTCCGGGTGTGGCCAACGCTGACATCTGGGAGCCGAAGCCGGCGACCGTCTATGCCTGGAGTCATGCGGCATGACCACCAAGCCGATAGACCTCGATTCTGCGTTCCTCAGTCTGCGGGAGGTGAATGCCGCCCTGCAGGCGGCCACCAGCGGCGCCTTTCGGGTACTGAATCCGGGTGGTGAACATGCACTGGCGTGTGGCCTGGATGCTGCCATTGAGGTCACCATCGATGGCCATGCAGGCTACTACTGCGGCGGCATGAACAAACACGCATCCATCACCGTGTCCGGCAACGCCGGTACCGGCTGCGCCGAGAACATCATGTCCGGTGCCGTGCGGGTCCGCGGCGACGTCAGTCAGTCGCTTGCGGCGACGGGGCACGGCGGACTGGTGGTCGTCGAAGGTTCGGCCTCGGCCCGCGCCGGTATCTCCATGAAAGGTGTCGATATCGTCGTCGGTGGCGACGTGGGGCACATGTCCGCCTTCATGGCTCAGGCGGGGCATCTGGTCGTGCTCGGTGATGCCGGCACCGATCTGGGTGACTCCATATACGAAGCGGAGATTTTCGTCCGTGGTGCAGTCGCCAGCCTCGGCGCTGACTGCGAGGAAAAGCCGCTGGACGAAGAGCACAAAGCCGTCCTTGATCTGTTGCTGCAACGTGCCGGGTTCAATGTGGATCCGGCAGCTTTCAGACGTTATGGCTCTGCCCGCCGCCTGTATCATTTCTCCGTCGATCACATGGGTGAATACTGATGTCTGAACCTGCGGACAGGAACAACAATCCCCAATCCACGCCCCAGACGATACCGCGCAAGTCCGCCACCTTTGACGACTATACGCTGTCCGAGATTCGTCGGGCGGCGGCGACGGGGATCTACGACATCCGTGGCGGTGGTGCCAAGAGACGCTTGCCGCACTTTGATGATCTGCTCTTTCTGGGCGCCTCCATGTCGCGTTACCCGCTGGAGGGGTATCGCGAGCGCTGCGATACGGCCGTTGTGCTTGGCAGCAGATTTGCCAGCAAGCCCATCGAACTCAGGATCCCCATCACCATTGCGGGGATGAGCTTTGGCTCGTTGTCGGCGCAGGCCAAGGAAGCCCTTGGTCGTGGCGCTTCGGCGATGGGGACGTCGACGACAACGGGGGATGGCGGCATGACCGAGGAGGAGCGCGCCCATTCGGATAAGCTCGTCTATCAGGTTCTGCCATCGCGCTATGGCATGAATCCCGACGATCTGCGCCGGGCGGATGCTATTGAGGTCGTCGTCGGGCAGGGCGCCAAGCCAGGTGGTGGTGGCATGCTGCTGGGACAGAAGATCAATGCGCGCGTCGCCTCGATGCGCACCTTGCCGGAGGGGATCGATCAGCGCTCGGCCTGTCGCCACCCCGACTGGACCGGACCGGATGATCTGGCGATCAAGATTCTGGAACTGCGGGAGATCACGGCGTGGGAAAAACCTATCTATGTGAAAATCGGTGCCGCCCGTCCGTACTACGATACCGCCTTGAGCGTGAAGGCCGGCGCGGATGTGGTTGTCGTTGATGGTATGCAGGGCGGTACGGCGGCGACGCAGGACGTGTTCATCGAACATGTCGGCATTCCGACGCTTGCCGCCGTCCGTGAGGCTGTGCGGGCTCTGCAGGAACTGGACATGCATCGCAAGGTGCAGTTGATCGTTTCCGGCGGCATCCGTTCCGGCGCCGATGTGGCCAAGGCGCTGGCTCTCGGCGCCGATGCTGTGTCCATCGGCACGGCGGCGCTGGTAGCGATCGGTGACAACGACCCCGCCTTGGAGGAAGAGTACCGGAAACTGGGTACCACAGCCGGGGCGTACGATGACTGGCACGAGGGCAATGATCCTGCAGGCATCACGACGCAACGCCCGGAACTGGCGCAGCGCCTCGATCCGGTGCAGGGGGGGCGCCGCCTGGCCAACTACCTGGCGGTCATGACGATGGAACTGCAGACGCTTGCACGAGCCAATGGAAAGAGCAACGTTTTGAACCTCGAACCGGAGGATCTGGTGGCGCTGACGGTGGAAGCGGCAGCCATGGCCGGAGTACCCCTGGCAGGTACTCGTTGGATTCCCGGAAGTGAAGCCTGAAACCACTGTGGGAGAATGTTGATGACGGTCGATCTGGCACAGGAAGCGCGCGATAAGGGGATTGACTATTTCCTCATTTCCTTCGTTGATCTCTTCGGCGTGATGCGGGCGAAACTCGTGCCGGCGGCGGCGATCAACGGCATGGCGCGAGATGGCGCCGGGTTCGCCGGTTTTGCCGCCTGGCTGGATATGACGCCGGCCGACAGCGACATGTTCGCTGTTCCGGATCCATCGAGTCTCATCCAGTTGCCCTGGAAGCCAAGTGTCGGCTGGCTCGCTGCGGATCTGTTCATGGATGGCGAGGAGGTCGCGCACGCGCCGCGCAACACCCTGAAGCGCGTCTTGCGCGCCGCCGAAGGTCAGGGCTTGCGCATGAAGCACGGTGTCGAGTGTGAGTACTTCCTGATCACGCCCGACGGACAATCTCTGGCAGACGCCGCCGATACACAGGACAAGCCCTGTTACGATGTCGCCGCTCTGATGCGTCGCTACGATGTGATTCGTGAGGTCTGCGATGCGATGATCGCCCTGGGCTGGGGTCCGTATCAGAACGATCATGAAGATGCCAATGGTCAGTTCGAAATGAACTGGGATTATGCCGATGCCCTGGTGACAGCTGATCGACATGCCTTCTTCAAGTACATGGTGAAGACCATCGCCGAAAACCACGGCCTGCGGGCAACGTTCATGCCGAAACCATTCGCTGATCTGACGGGCAACGGCTGTCATGCTCATATCAGCGTCTGGTCTCCGGACGGGACGACCAATGTTTTCTCCGACCCCAAGGGCGATCTGGGTGTGTCGAAGACGGGCTACCATTTTCTCGGTGGCCTCATGGCGCATGCGACATCCATGTGCGCCATCACCAATCCGACCGTCAACTCATACAAGCGCATCAATGCCGCGACGACTACATCGGGTGCAACCTGGGCGCCCAATCTCGTCACCTATGGTGGCAACAACCGCACTCACATGATCCGTATTCCGGATCCTGGCCGGATCGAACTGAGACTCGCAGATGGCGCCGCCAATCCGTACCTGCTGCCGGCGGCGATCCTGGCGGCGGGCCTGGAAGGGATCAACCAGCAGCGTGACCCGGGTCCACGGCTCGACATCAACATCTATGCCGAGGCCCACAAGGCCGAAGGCGCCAGTAGACTGCCGCTGAATCTGCTGGACGCGGTGCGGGAACTCGAAGGCAACAGCGCCTTCTGTGCGGCCCTCGGCAACGAAACCGTGTCGGCCTTTGCGAAACTGAAGCAGGCGGAGTGGAATGCCTACGCCTCACACCACACAGCCTGGGAACGACAGAACGCGCTGGATTGCTGATGCTGGCAGCTGACAACGGGAGTTCATGATGCGCATCATCGACAGCCACAATCACGTCTACTATCACCAGTTGGATCCAGCTGGTGTTGTGGGGGAACTGGACGAGTTCGGCATCGAGCGTTGCTGGGTACTCACCTGGAACCTGCCGCCCGCAGAAGATGTACCCGGAAGTCATGGCACGTTCAACCCGCGCAATTTCCGCACCGATGGCACCCACGCGGGATCGAACCTCGATGATGTCATCGAAGCGTGCCGGGCATTCCCGGATCGGTTTGTCGGTGGCTTCTGTCCGTGCCCGGCTGAAGGGTCGGCAGCAGAGCGGCTGCAGGCGGCGCACGAGTTCTACGGAGTACGCGTCTGCGGCGAGTGGAGTTACCGCATGTTGCTCGATGATCCGCGGGCGCTGGAACTGTTCTGGAAGGCCGGTCAGTTGCACATGCCGGTGGTCCTTCATCTTGATGTGCCGTTCCTGCCGGGACTGGATGGCGGTCGACGGCGCTACCAGACGAACTGGTACGGTGGCGGCGCAGAGCCGCTGGAACGGGCGCTGAAGGAGTGCCCTGAGACAGTTTTCGTCGGTCATGCACCGGGGTTCTGGCGGTCCATCAGTGGCGACGAAGCGAGCGAAACGGAGACCTATCCGCGGGGGCCCATCACACCCGGGGGCCAGGTGATCCGCCTGCTCGATAGCTATCCGAATCTGTGGGCGGATCTATCGGCCGGCTCCGGACTTGGGGCGATGCAGCGCGATGAGGCGCACGCCCGGCGCTTTATCGAAATGTATCAGGACCGGCTGCTGTTTGGGCGTGACGCGCCCGGGGACGCGCTGCGCACCTGGTTGCTGGGGCTCAACCTTGATCAGGCGGTGCTACGCAAGTTGTTCCATGAGAATGCGGAACGGCTCGTGCCGGCCTGAGGCCCATATCGAGGCGCGGCGGGATTCCACCACAAAGTGCCGCCGTCCCAGTCGCAGGCAATCCTTCACTGTTGGGACTTCATCATCCTGGAGACTGTATGAGCCGTATCGGTCTGTTGCACCCGGGCAGTATGGGTATCTCGCTGGCTGCTTCGGCTATCGCTACCGGGCACGAGGTCTGCTGGGTCTCCGCCGGCCGCAGTGACAGCACACGCAAGCGCGCCGAGGAGCATAAACTGACGGAGCTGGAATCTCTGGCCCAGTTGTGTGCACAGTGTGAGGCCATCATCAGCATCTGCCCGCCTGCTGCATCCGAGCAAATCGCCCAGGATGTCGCCGCGTGTGGCTTCAGCGGTCTGTTTCTGGATGCAAATGCGATTTCACCCCAGCGGGCCGCAACGATTGCTGCCACCATCACCACAGGTGGCGGTCGTTTCGTCGATGGCGGCATTGTCGGCGGCCCGGCGTGGGCGCAGGGAAAAACGTTTCTGCACCTGTCGGGTACCGACGCTGAAGAAGCGGCGGCGTGGTTCCGTGATGGACTGCTGGAGACCAATGTTCTGGGTGCGGGCCTGACGCAGGCGTCGGCATTGAAGATGTGTTTTGCTGCGTACACCAAAGGGACTACGGCATTGTTCTACGGCATCCTGGCCACAGCAGACGCACTTGGTGTGCGCGAAGCCCTCGTGCATCAGTGGTCTCTCAGTGCGGAGCTGGCCGGTCCATTGGCGGAGCGAGCCGGCAAGGGTGCCGGCGGCGTGACGTCTCGTGCCTGGCGCTGGATCGATGAGATGCAGGAGATCTCCCGCACCTTTGAAGATGCGGGTCTGCCAGGTGGGTTCCATGCTGCTGCTGCTGAGATCTTTCAGCGGCTCGAAGCCCTGCGGGATGCGTCGGATCCGAATACCGATGCTGTCGTTGCAGCCATGTTGGCGAGCGGACGGAGTTGAGATGAACGCGGAGAAGCTGCGGCTTGCAGAGGACGCTGCGAAGACGAGAGCCTGGAAGGGGTGGGGTCCCTATCTCTCCGAGCGGCAGTGGGGAACGGTGCGGGAGGACTACAGCCCGTATGGCACAGCCTGGGAGTCCGTCTCACATGATATGGCCCGCAGTCGGGCCTACCGCTGGGAGAGGATGGCATCGGCGGGATCTGTGACGAGGCGCAGACGTTGTGCATGTCCCTGGCACTGTGGAATGGTCGCGACCCGATCCTGAAGGAGCGTCTCTTCGGGGTCACGGGCAACGAGGGCAATCATGGGGAGGATGTGAAGGAGTACTACTACTACCTGGATAACACGCCGACCCATTCGTATCAGAAGATGCTCTACAAATATCCACAGAGCGCCTATCCGTACGAGCAATTGCTTGATGAGAGTCGCAGAAGGGGAAAAGGCGACACGGAATTCGAACTCATCGATACGGCCGCCTTTGATGACGATCGATATTTCGACGTCGTCATCGAATACGGCAAGGCGGATCCGGAGGACATCCTCATGCGGGTCGTTGCCCACAACAGGGGACCTGAGGCCGCTGTCGTCCACCTGATTCCGCAGATCTGGTATCGCAACACCTGGTCCTGGGGATACGACGATCACCGCCCGAGCCTGCGGCTGACGGAGGGGGGCGACATCGAGGCTGAACATCGGGACCACGGGAGCATGAGGCTCTATTGCGACGGGGATCCCGAATACCTCTTCTGTGAGAATGACACGAACAGCAGGCGCCTGCAGGGCGCAGAGGATGCCACGGGACCCTTCAAGGATGGCATCAACGATGCCATCGTCGATGGCCATCACAACGCGGTAAGCGCCTCAAAGGCCGGTACAAAGGCGGCGGCACAGTATCAGTTTCTTGTCGAAGCCGGTGGCTCCGTTGCCATTCGCCTACGCCTGACCCGTGATACAATGGCGCAGCCGTTGGCGGATTTTGACGCACTCATGGCGGCGCGGATCGCCGAAGCGGACGCCTTTTACGGGGTGCTGCAGGAGCGTATCGAGTCCGCCGACGAGAGAATGGTCCAGCGACAGGCGCTGGCGGGGATGCTCTGGTCCAAGCAGTTCTACTACTACAACGTGCGCGAGTGGCTCGACGGGGATCCGGCGCAACCGGCCCCGCCCCAGGAGCGCAAGACGGGCCGGAATCACGAGTGGCTGCATCTGGAAAACAAGGATGTGATCTCCATGCCGGACAAGTGGGAATATCCCTGGTACGCCGCCTGGGATCTCGCCTTCCACTGCGTACCGCTGGCCCTGATCGACTCACACTTCGCCAAACAACAGCTGCTGCTGATGACACGTGTGTGGTATATGCACCCCAATGGGCAGATGCCGGCCTATGAGTGGGCCTTTGGTGACGTCAACCCGCCGGTGCATGCCTGGGCGGCATGGCGCGTCTACCAGATGGATCGAAACGCTGCGGGCGGCAAAGGGGACACGGACTTCCTCGAGCGGGTCTTCCACAAGTTGATGCTCAATTTTACCTGGTGGGTGAATCGCAAGGACGAGCAGGGGCGCAACATCTTCCAGGGCGGCTTCCTCGGTCTCGACAACATCGGCGTGTTTGACCGCAGTGCGCCACGTCCCACAGGGGAATTCATCAACCAGGCCGATGGTACGAGCTGGATGGCGATGTACTGCCTCAACCTCATGCGCATCGCCCTCGAACTGGCGCAGACCAACCCGACCTATGAGGACATCGCCACAAAATTCTTCATGCATTTCCTGCACATTGCCGAGGCCATGACGAATATCGCCAGCGAGGGCATCGGCCTGTGGGATGAGGAGGATGGCTTTTACTACGACGTGCTCAATCTGCCAGATGGCACGGTACAACCGCTGAAACTGCGTAGCATGGTGGGATTGATCCCGTTGTTTGCCGTGGAAACACTCGAGTCGGAACTGATCGACAGGCTGCCGGACTTCAAGGCGCGCATGGAACGAATTCTCAACGAGAACCCCAGGCTCGCTAACCTGATTTCACGCTGGCAGGTGCCAGGAGCGGGTGAGCGCAAGTTGCTGTCCCTGCTGCGTGGCCATCGGATGAAGTGCCTGCTGCGCCGAATGCTGGATGAGACAGAGTTTCTCTCAGAGTACGGCGTGCGCGCCATGTCCAAGGCCTACGAGTCGGAGCCATTCGTATTTACCCACGGAGAGGAAACGCTCGAAGTCTCCTACCAGCCCGGTGAATCAGACACGGCCCTGTTTGGTGGAAACTCCAACTGGCGTGGGCCGATCTGGTTTCCGGTGAACTTTCTGATCATCGAATCGCTGCAGAAATTTCACCATTACTACGGCGATGAGTTCAAGATCGAATGTCCCACCGGCTCCGGGCATTGGCTGACGATCCTGCAGGTGTCCAACGAACTGGCGCGCCGCTTGAGTCGGATATTCCTGCGCGACATGGAGGGCCGGCGGCCGGTATTTGAGCAGTACGAACGGCTGCAGACGGATCCACATTTCCGCGACCATATCCTGTTTTTCGAATACTTCCACGGAGATTCGGGGCGCGGCGTCGGGGCGTCACACCAAACCGGATGGAGTGGAATCATTGCCAAGTTGCTGCAGCCGCGGCACGAGAGGCATTAACATCAGCGGCGTGGCGCGTCGAAGGCAGATCTGCCCTTGAACTCCGCCTGACGATTGCGGTACAGTACAGCCGACCCGGTGACCGGAGGCAACAATGATTCTCGATGGCCTGAGAGTTCCTCCTTTCAACACGACGTTGCTTGGTGTCGTGCGCGGCGTGGCAGACTTCTATGGCTACACCTACAGCGACGCCACGCTGTACGGTGCGACAGGCCATGCCTTTCTCATCAATATTCACGAAACGTTGTGCCCCAGTGGGCCCTACTGCTGGCGCGTTGATCGTTTCGAGGTTCTGTTGCGTAACCTGGGCATTTCCCGGACCGATCACGGGTTCTTCGGGCCCACTGCGTCGGCTGATGAACGGCGGGACATCGAAAGGACGCTGACGGGCTTGTTGGACCAGGGTATGCCATGTGGGCTTCTCAACCTCGAGAACCAGCTGATCACGGGGTGCGATGACACGGGATTGCTGACCACTCAGCCCTGGGCACAAGTAGATTTTCCTCCTGGGCACCTGACGTGGGGCACGTGGGAAGAACTGGGCGAATCGTTTCACATGAACCTCTACTCCTTTGAACGCGTGAGGCCCGCTGCGACGGAGGTCGCTGTCCGTGAGAGCCTTGTATGTGCCATCGACATGCTGGCACGGCCAGGGCTGTACACCGACGAACCGTACGGCGTCGGCCTGCGCGCTTATGACAAGTGGATTGGGGCGGTCGAGAGCGGGCATGGAGCCGAACACGGCAACTGGTGGAACGCTACCGTGTGGGCAGAGTGTCGCGCCCGGGCCTCAGACTACTTCCGGGAAATCGGGCTGGCGCGCGTAGAACTGGCGGAATCGACCACTCACCTGGCAGACGCCTACCAGGAAATCGCCAACAATCTGGGACGTGCCAGCAACAAGGAGCTGGGTGACGCCGATAAGATCGACCTGCTGAAGGCGACTGCTGCTACGGAGCAGGCGTGCCTTGCCGGCTTGGAGGAGTTGCTGAGCCGACTGCCCGTGGAACCCTCGAGCAGCTGAATTTCCCTTGACGTACCGCCCTTCTTCGGCCTACCCTTCGGCGAAATTACGACATTTCGTAATAAACCCCGGAGGAAGGCATCGTTTTGGCTCCACTGAAGGTCCTCGTCACCGGCGCCTGTGGCCTCATCGGCCATTGTGCCTACCTGCATCTCCGTGATCAACCCGAGAAGTATGAGGTCTACGGCCTCGACTTGAGTCGCAAACTCTCAGATCGGGTGCCCTCCGATCACGTATTCGATATCCCTGACGACAGATTCCACGAAGTGAACCTCACTGACGTTGCCGGCGTTCGGCGGGCCGTCGAGGGCATGGAGGTTGTTGTGCATATGGCGGCAGACCCCGCCGGCCGAGGTTGGGAGAGCCTGCATGACAACAACATCGTGGGTGCCTACAACATGTTCGAGGCCTGTCATCAGGCGGGAGTACGGCGAA
>CALFPI010000160.1 GCA_937919035.1 uncultured Gemmatimonadaceae bacterium | reverse complement strand
GGGACGGTTTCAATGCGGCCTACATGCGCTACTTTGAGGGTGTGCCCCGCATGCCAACCCGCCGCCTCGTGGGTGCCGGTGACATGTTCAAGGGAATCCTCGTCGAGATCGACGCCATCGCTTATCTGGGAGATCCAGCATGATCCATGAACTCTTCGATCTGACCGGGCGTGTTGCCCTGGTCTCTGGTGCCGCCCAAGGTGTCGGCAGGGCGATCAGCCTGGCCCTGGCCGAAGCCGGCGCCGACCTCATGCTGGCCGATCTGAACGAAGCCGGCGCCCAACAGACCGCCGCTGATGTCGAGGCCCTGGGTCGGCGCGCCATCGCGGTAAAATGCGACGTCTCCGACCCGGCACAGATTCGGCCCATGTTCGAGCGCCTCGACAGCGAGTTCGGTCGTATCGATGTGCTCGCCAACGTCGCCGGTGGCAGTGTTGCGCTCGGGCCACCGGAAGATATCGACATCGACGAGGTCACCCGCTCCCTGCAGGGCCTCGTGGTGGGACGCTTCTGCTGTTGCCAGGAGGCAGGGCGACGCATGCTGGCTGCCGGCAAAGGCAGCATCATCAACATCGCGTCGCTGGCGGGACTCACAGCCCTGGGCCGTGGTCACGCCGCCTACAGCACAGCCATGGGCGGTGTTGTGCAGATGACCCGTGAGTTGAGCACAGAGTGGGCCAGCCGTGGCGTCAGGGTCAACGCCATCGTCCTGGCGCAGGTGATGAACCCGGGTCTGCGCGCCCGCATCGACAAGGATCCGCGTATGGAGACGCAGTGGCTGCGGGGTATCCCCACGGGTCGGCTCGGCGAGCCCGACGATGTCCGGGGGGTGGCCATCTTTCTGGCATCCGACGCGGCCCGCTGGGTGACGGGCATTCTGCTGCCCATGGACGGCGGCAACCTGGCGATGAACGCCGGCGGTTCCTACCCCGGTGGTCCCGGGATCACAGGCTGAGATGAAGGAAACAATGACGATTCCCAAGGACACATTGTTATCACTGTATCGCACCATGGTCCGTATCCGGCGTTGCGAGGAGCAACTGGCCCGTTCCTACGCGGCAGGTACGATCACCGGCGCCTGCCACACGTATGTGGGCGAGGAGGCCGTCGCCACCGGGGTCTGTGCGCACCTGCGCGACGATGACGCCGTGTTCAGCACCCATCGCGGTCACGGGCATGCCCTGGCCAAGGGCGTGCCCCCTCGCGAACTGGTGGCCGAACTCTTTGGCCGTGCAACGGGCTGCTCCGGCGGTCGTGGCGGCAGTATGCACCTGTTCTCCCCTGAAGTCGGCATGATGGGTACGAGTGGCATCGTCGGTCCCTGCATTCTGCAGGCCACGGGCGCCGGCTACTCCTTCCAGTTGAAGGAAACGGACCAGGTGGGTGTCGCTTTTTTCGGTGATGGCGCCGTCAGCAATGGCGCCTTCCACGAAGGGCTCAACATGGCCACGATCTGGGACCTGCCGGTGCTGTTCGTCTGCGAGAACAACATGTACGCCACTGAGGTCGCCTTCAAAGACTCGGCACGCAATACCGATGTGGCCGGGCGCGCCGCCGGTTACGGTCTGCACGCGGAGGCTGTGGATGGCAATGATGTTGTCGCCGTGTACGAGGCGGCAAGTGCGGCGGTGGCGCGGGCTCGTCAGGGCGGTGGGCCGTCCCTCATCGAGTGCCGCACGTACCGCACCCGGCCCCACGCCGAGGGCATGCGTGACGGTGGCTATCGCTCCCAGCAGGAGATCGACAGCTGGAAGGCGCGCGATCCGATCACCGCCTTCTCCCGAAGGGTCGTCGACGACGGGGCTGTCACGGCTGCCGACCTGCAGACCATCGACGACGCCATCGTCGCCGAGATAACGGAGGCCGTGGCCTTCGCCACCGACAGCCCATGGCCGGATCCGGCGACCGTTGCCGACCATATCTACGGGGGGGTTGCCTCATGAGCGAGCGCGAGATCAGCTACACGGAAGCGGCGCGCGAGGCGTTGACGGCGGCGATGGAACGGGATCCGACCATCTTTGTCCTCGGTGAGGGCATCGGCGAACGTGGCGGCAATTTCAACACGACACTGGGACTCTACGAGCGCTTCGGGCCGCGGCGACTGCGTGATACCCCCATCTGTGAACGTGGCTTCGTCGGCCTGTGCACCGGTGCAGCCATGACCGGCACACGGCCTGTCGTCGACTTCATGTTCATCGACTTCATCCTCGACTCTGTGGGTGAACTCACCAACCAGATCGCCAAGATTCAGTACATGAGCGGTGGCCGATTGAAGATGCCGGTGCTACTGCGTGGCTGCGTGGGGATCGGTGGTGGTGCGGCGACACATCACTCGGGCAGCTACTATCCGTTATTTCTCAATGTGCCGGGATTTCGCGTCGTCGTGCCAACCACGCCATACGATGCCAAGGGTCTCATGTCGACGGCTCTGCGCAGTGATGATCCGGTGTTGTTCCTCGAGCACAAGTCACTGCTCAATGTCCGAGGTCCGGTGCCGGAAGAGGAGTACCAGATTCCCTTCGGGCAGGCCCAGGTCTGCCGCCAGGGAACAACGGTGACCGTCGTCGCCATCGGCCCTCTTGTGCCCAAGAGCCTTGCCGCCTGTGACACCCTCGCCGCCGAGGGGATCTCCGTGGAGGTCATCGATCCACGCACACTGGCCCCCCTCGATCTGGACACGATTCTGACGTCGGTGCGCAAGACGGGCAGACTTCTTGTCGCCGATGAATCCTTCGGACCATGTGGTGTCGGCGCCGAGATCGCCGCGCAGGTGATGGCGCAGGGATTTGACGATCTGGCGGCGCCCGTGCGCCGACTCAATGGCGTACACACACCGACGCCCTACAGCCCACCGCTGGAGGCTGCTGTCGTGCCCTCCATGGACCAGGTTGCCGCCGCCGTGCGTGACCTGGCTGCCGAATAGCACCGCCATGGCTTTCGACGTTGTTATGCCACGGCTGGGCTGGACGATGGAAGAGGGCACTCTGGTGGAGTGGCTGAAGGCCTCCGGCGACCCGGTGCAGGTCGGCGACATCCTGTTCACGGTGGAAAGTGACAAGGCCCTCAACGAGATCGAAGCCTTCGACAGCGGCACGCTGCACATTCCCGGCAATGCGCCAGCGCCCGGCGCTACCGTGCCTGTGGGTACGGTACTGGCGTATGTGCTGGCCGCTGGGGAAGTCGGTCCGGCGCTGGTACCGCCACCGCCCGAGCGAGCCACAGCACAGGATTCGGCAGGCCCATCAGCGCCAGCGGCGCCAGCGATATCCAGGGAGGCCGTTGGCAGCAAGCCATCGATCAGCCCGCGGGCGCGCCGACTGGCAAAGGATCTCGGCGTCGATTGGGAGCGACTCGCCGGCACGGGCAGCACGGGACGGGTCACGGAGGAGGATGTCCGTGCTGCGGCGGCCTCCGTGGGTGACATCGATACCACCGTCGAGCGCGTGCCCATGAATCCGACACGTCTGGCCATTGCGACCCGCCTCGTTGGCAGCCATCGTGATTCGGCACCGGTTACCCTGACGGCGGAATACGACGTCACCGCCCTGGTGGAACTGCGCAGGGCCACCCGACCGCGCCCGGCGTACAACGATTTTCTGATCCGCTTCGCCGCTGTCGCCCTCGAAGGGCATCCGGCACTCAACAGTTCTCTTCAGGGCCATGACATTCTGCTGCACGAGAGCATCCACATCGGTTTCGCTGTCGACACCGAAGCGGGTTTGCTCGTTCCCGTCGTCCGTGATGCCAATCGCAAGAGCATCGCCGAGATCGCCCGCGACAGCGCTCGCCTTGGAGGTCAGGCACTGCGCGGCCAACTCACAGGGGACGACATGCGCGGCGGCACCTTCACCATCACCAATCTGGGCGCCGCCGGCATCGATGCCTTTACGCCCATCATCAATCCGCCCCAGTGCGCCATCCTCGGCATCGGCCGCATTTCCCAGCGACCGGCGGTGTACGAGGGACAGGTGGTGCCCCGCTGGCTCACGGTTGTCAGCCTGAGTTTCGACCATCGGATCATCGACGGCGGCCCTGCGGCTCGTTTCCTGGCGACGCTGCGGCAGCTCGTGGAGTCGCCGGACCTGTCATGACCCCCATGCGAGTCGGCTTCGTTGGTGGTGGGGAGCACGCCCGCATGAGCCTGTTGCCCAGCCTGCGCCACGCTCTCGGGGGGGCCCCTGAAGGCCTGCCCGCCCTGGTGGCGACACACGCTGGCGCGCAACTGCCGCCGCTGCTGGGGGAACTCGTGGCGCTTGCCGAGCACAAGGCCGACCACGCCAAGCGCATCGCCGCCGTGCACGGCATCCAGCGGGTCTACGCCAACCATGAGGACATGCTCGCCCACGAGGACCTCGACTGCGTCATCGTCTGCCTGCACCCACGACTGCAGCCGGATGTGGCCATTGCCTGCCTCAATGCCGGCGTGCACGTGTTTCTGGAGAAGCCACAGGCCGAAAGTGTCGCCGAGTCCCTGCGCATCCGGGACGCGGCTGCGCGCAATGGCAAACAGGTCGCTGTGGCTTTCATGAAGCGCTTCTCGGCGCCGTATCTGCGAGCCCGGCAGATCATGGCGCTGCCCGCCTTCGGGGCACCGAGCATGTACGAGGCGCGCTTCACGTACGCCCGCTACCCCGTCGACGTCTACAACTTTCTCAATGGCTTCGGCATTCATCATCTCGACCTGCCACGCTTCTTCATGGGGGATGTCGACACGGTATCGGCGGAGCGCGTGTCTCGTGGCGAAGGGCTCGACGGTTACGCCATCACCCTGCGGTTCTGCTCGGGTGCTCTCGGACTGCTCAACATCAACTGTCTCGAGTCGAGTTTCACCAACTGGAGCGAGAGGCTCAGCATCTCCGGCGTCGGCAGCAGCCTGCACGTGGAGAACTGGCGCCGCGTCATTGCCTTTATCGCCGGTGAGGATGAGATGCGCTACTGGGAACCGGAAGACATCCAGCCCACGGATGCCGCCAACAGTCTGAATCTGCATGGCTTTGTCGGCGAACTGCGCGATTTCGTCACCAGCGTTGCCGGCAACCACGCACCTGCCTCGACCCTGCAGGACGGCATCGAGTCCGTTCGCCTGCAGGAAGCTATCGAACTCTCCGTACACAGCGGTCGCCGCGTGGCGCTCAAGGAGATCGCCGCATGAAGTTTCGTATCGGTATCGCCGGCTACGATCTGTGGCCCCACACCCTCGCCTTCATCCGCGTGTTGAAGGACGCGGATTTCTGCACCATCGCTGCCGTATGGGATGAGGACCCGGAAGATCTGGCACGCCTCGTGCAGCACACCGGCGCTCCGGGATACACAGATCTGGCCGAATTCGTCGCCTCCGATATCGACGGCGGTATCCTCACGGTGCGCACGTCGGAGCGCGCCAACGTTGCCGAGGCGCTTGCCGGTGCCGGCAAACATGTGCTGGCCGACAAACCCATGGCCATGTCCGTCGCCGACTGCCAGCGTATGATCGATGCCTGTGCCGCTGCCGGCGTATGTCTGATGAGCGGCTACAACTTCCGCTACTGGAAGTCTTTTCAACTGATGAAGCAGATCTGGGATTCCGGCGAGCTCGGCGAGCCACACCATATCTACTGCGGCTATCCCACAGGTGTGCCCTCGAGGACCGAAGAGGACAAGTCCCTGCTGAGCTGGTGGACGGATCCGGCCGCCTCACCTGGTGGGGCCTGGTTCACACACGCCGATCACGCCATCGACTTCACCCGCTGGATCTGGGGTACAGAAGTGGCCGAGGTCATGGCCGACATGCGCAATCTGCGTCACAAGGACTGGCTCAATGAGGATTACGGTGTCGCCCACTATGTCATGGAGGACGGGGCGACGCTGCTCATACACTCCGATGGCATCTCATCGGGGGCGCGCTCGCGTCTCGACCTCAACGTCTATGGCTCGGAGGGCGGCATGATGTTCTGCTGGCGCCCGCAGGCGAGCCTGCGCGTGTGGGGGGCCCCCTCCCTCGGTGCCGACGTCGTGGAGTACCAACTGGCCGACTCGTGGGATGTCGCCATGGGCGCCATGACGCGGGCCTGGGTCGAAGCGGCACAGACAGGGGCCCCGCCGCCACAGACCGGGCTCGATGGTCTGCGGGTCATGGAGGCGTCCCTTGCCGCCTATGCCTCTTCCGCCCAGGAGAAACGCATCCGCCTGCGCGACATCCACGGCCGCCCTGGGGAGACTCGCGGTGGCGCCACACTCTGACCACAGGCCCAACCAAATTCAGGAGACGATCCCATGTTTCGGTCAGCCATTCTCGGATGTGGCCCCCGGGCCAACAACCATGCCGCCGTGTATCCTGACATCGCCGCTATGGATCTTGTCGCCTGCTGTGACCTCGACGCCGAGCGACGGGATGCCTTTGCCAGCAAACACGGTGTGCCGGCGCGCTACGGAGACCTGCACGACATGCTCGACAAGGGGCAGATCGATGTTCTGCACATGGTCACCCAGCCGGACTACCGTCTCGCCGGGATCCGTGCCGCTGCCGACGCCGGTGTCCGGGCGATCATTGTCGAGAAGCCCCTGTCCCTGTGGCCGATGGAGGCGCTCGAGATCGCTGAGATCTGTCGGGAGACGGGCTGCAAGGTCATCGTTAATACCCAGCGACGTTACTTTCCGCAGTACGCCGCAATCCGTGACCTGATCCGCTCCGGCAAACTCGGCGAAGTCGACTTCGCCCGCGCCAGTACCTGGGGTGGGCCGCTGGCCATGGGACCACACCTGATGGATCTGGTCATGATGGTTCTGGACGATCCGTGGCCGGAAGCTGTGTGGGCCAGCGCCGAAGGCCTGGAGGGTTACGAATGGACCCATGCCGCCCCAAGCCATGTGCAGGCCACCTACTGGTTCCCTGGCAACCGGCGAGTATTCTGGGAGTGCTCACCGCGTGGCCTCGGCAACCGTAGTGGGGCCACCTACTGGATGCATCTGGACCTCGATATCCATTGCACGAACGGTGTCATCTGGGCCCAGCAGAAGGGCCGGTGGGGATACCAGGTGCGCGGCGAGGCTGAGGTCTTCGACGCCCCGGCGGACTACTTCGAGCAGGAGCACCCCGGACAGCGTGACTTCACCGCCGCTGTCGGCGCCTGGCTCGATGACGCCCACAAGGTACACGAGTGTCGCCTGGAGACGGCGCTGCCCGTGATGTGGATGATTTTCGCCGCCCTGAAGTCGGCCAAACTCGGCCACCAGATTTCGCTGCACAACGATACCGGGTTCTTCCTGCGTGCGTCACGGGAGGGGCGCCCCATCGATGTACCGGCTGGTGTGACCGACAATGACCTGAAAGCGCTGCGCAACCAGCTCCCCCGCTGAGCGATGCCAAGCCTGCCACCACATACCGCGGTCGATGCGTACAGCCGCAGGAGAGACCGTTCATGACACAGCCCCCCTACGCCACGCGCAGTGACAGCATTGAGGTGAAGTTGCGCCTCCTGCAGCAAGCCTACAGCAATGGTCGCCGGGATCTGGCCATGTCGCTGCTGGAATCGATGAAGGATACCCTGCAGTACGAGAAGCAGCGCAGTCTGCCGGAGGGCGTGCCTCTCAGCGGTGCCGACGAGGCACTGTCCACCAGGGATCTGCCCGACGCCTGGCGCACCTGGGCCACCGGCTGGTCGTGGTGCAAGGTGCTGGAACTGCACGAGGCAGCCGGTCTGGCGCGCACCCGTGAACCGGTCAACATCGCCGTCGCATTTGCTGAGTCAGAGACGACGGATCTGCGCCGCGAAGTCCGCGTCGCCATCGTTGATGCCGCAGGTCGACTGCGGCAGACCGTCAGCCAGGTATACGATGAGTCCTGTGAACGCGGCGAGCGCCACTGTCGTCTCGTCTTTGCCGTGGACATGGAGGCCAACAGCGGTGCCACGGTCCTCGTGTTCTACGGCAACGATCTGGCCGAGTTGCCATGCTACACGACGGATCTCAGCGTCACCGGCGAAGGCTGGGGTCTCGACATCGAGAACGATCACTACGTGGCGAACCTGTCGCGGCAGATGGGGCAGATGGAGCGTCTCACATACAAGCGGGACCACGGCCTGACCTTGTTCGCCGGCGGCGAAGGCCACGGCGAGCCACCAAACATCGACTGGGCCCATGACTACGTGCCGGAAGGCAGACTGCACAAGGTGCGCGTGACGAACTGGGCCGAGTGTCCGAACTACGAAGTCGTCCGGGGGCCGCTGTGCGTGCAGGTGCGACGCTGGGGGTTCCCCCACAGTCCGGGGCACCCGCTCTATACCCCGAGCCGTCTGCACATCGACGTGACCTACACTTTCTACGCCGGACTGCCCTACTTCTTCAAGAATGGCCGCATGGACATTCTTGCCGATGGCGAGTACACCATTCGCGACGACGAGTGGGTCTTCTCCGGCTACTCTTTCAACGGCACCGTCTGGATCGACAATCAGGGCAAGCTGCACGAGGGGGAGATTCCCGAGCAACATCTGCAGGATCTGCATGGTGTCGGTTTCTTCCACGGCGGCAGCAAGGATGCCTTCATCGCTCTGCGCCTGGCCCATGCCGCCGAGGGCTACGATCACCTGGTATCGACGGGCAAACCTTTCGACTATGACGGCCACGGGCAGGTCTGGGCGCGGTATCCGGCAGGTGACAACAAGATCGGCGCCGGTGCTGTGCTGACGCAGGAGAGCGCCTTTCTCATCGCCCCGTACGCGGGCGCCGGGCCGGTGGAAGAGACCCGCAGGCGCCTGCTGCAACCCGTGCAGGTATCCCCGGGTGGCAAGCCCACCGCCGCCGCCACAGAGAATCCGGGACGATTGGCACGACTTGGTGAGATGGACAGCGAAGGCGGGCCGTTGAAACGCGCGATCTGGGAGGCGATGCGGGAAACGAAAGATGCCATGTTCTACGCCAACGATGCCAACGTCGTCGACATGGGATATATCTACGATGTGCACCTCGAAGAGGATGTCGCTCACATTACGCTGACCATGCCGCACAAGGGTCGTCCGCGACATGGCTTCATTCATCGCCCCGGACCGACGCCCCACACGCCCCTGAGCAACCGACTGCGACAGATCGACGGCATTCGCGATGTCGTCATTCACTTCACCTGGGAGCCGGCGTGGACGGCGGCGCGAGTTACTTCCCAGGGACGGGCCAACATGGGCCTGGAAAGCGTTGACTGAAACCAATGGACATCGACAAGATTCGAGCCCAGATCCCCGCCACCGGCGAGTGCCTCTACTTCAACACCGGTGGGATTGCCCCGAGCCATGATGTCGTCACCAACTCTCTGGTGGAAGAGTTCCGCAGCATCGCCCAGCATGGGCCGCCGCTCATCATGGACTACGCCCGATACAGCGCCCAACTGCAGGATGCGCGGCATCGGCTGGCCACCTTCTGTGGCGTGGAGGCGCGGGATCTGTGCCTGACCCATGGCGTCGCCGATGGCGTGACGACGGTGTTCAATGGTTTCGACTGGCACACCGGCGATGAACTCATCCTTACCGACGAGGAACACCCGGCGGTAAAGATCCCGGCCGAATGGCTGGCGCTGACCCACGGTGTGGAGATCAAGTATCTGCCCATCGATGGCACGGACGCAGACATTCTGCAGCGCCTCGATGATTGCCTGACACCACGGACGCGACTGCTGGCGCTGAGTCACGTGACAACGGACACCGGCACGAAACTGCCGGCCAAGCAGATCGTTGAACTGGCCCACGCCCACGATGTACCGGTGGTCTACGACGGGGCCCAGTCGCTCGGGCAATTCCCCGTCGATGTCGCCGATCTGGGGGCCGATTTCTACAGCCTGCTCGTGTACAAGTGGATGTACGGTCCGTACACGGCGGGGGCTCTGTATGTCGACAAGGCCTGGCAGGAACGTTTGCGCGTCGTGCCATCCAGCGCCAACTACTTCGGCAGTGAGGGGGCGCGACGCTTCGAGTTTTCCACCGTGCCGCCGCCCTACTACCACGCCAGCGCGGCAGCGACGGATTATCTGTCAGAGCTTGGTATCGCCAATATCGAAGCCTGCGTCAGCCCCAAAGCAGTCCGTTTCCGTAAAGAACTGGCGTCGATTCCGGGTCTCGTCATTGAGAACCCGGCAGACCCGGCCATGTGTACCGGTGTCGTGTCGTTCCGTGTGGACGGCGTTGAAGGTGCACACATCTCGAGCGAACTGCGGACCCGCAGGATCATTACACGGCCCACGGGGTTGAAGTTTTCCGGTGTGCGTGCGTCGGTGTCGTTTTTCACCACAGACGCCGAGATCGATGCCCTCGTGGCTGCTGTTGCGGAGATCGTCGAGGTCCACTGACATGCGGCTGGGAATCGTCGAGATGATGCCGGGAGATTTCCGCACGTGGACGCCGGCCCACACCCAGGCTGTGCGCGACCTGGGCTTCACTGGCTTCGGTTTCCACCTCGACGGCGACATGGCCTTTGACGTGACCCCCGAGGACTGCCGGCGCTGCCGCCAGTTCATGGTCGATGAAGATCTTGACCTGGCGCAGTTCGCCATCCTCTACAAGGAGTGCCTCTTCGCACCCGACGCCGAAGAGCGCGCCCTGGTGACGCGCAAAATCAACCGGGGTACGGAGATCGCCGGCGCCCTCGGGGCGCAGGCTTTCCTGCTGCGCCCCGGTTCGCGCAGCCCCGCAGGTTCGTGGTCGCCGCACCGCGACAATCATCTGCCCGAAAGCCGTGATCTGCTCGTGGAAACACTGCAGCCGATCGCCGCAAAGGCGGAGACCGAAGGCGTGATTCTGGCGCTGGAGACCCACGTCGTCTCCATCATGGATCCACCGGAGGTATGCAGGGACATCGTCGCCGCTGTGGGCTCCGATCACCTGCGACTCATCATGGATGCCGTCAATCACTTCAGCAGCATCCAGGCCGTTTATCACAGCACCGAGTTCCTCAACTACATCTTCGATACGATGGGGCCCCTGGCCCCGGTGGCGCACCTCAAGGACGTGAAGGTGTCACCCGGGCTGGTGGTCCACATCGACCAGGAGGTTCCGGGAGAGGGTGAACTCGACCTGGCGCTGATGCTGCAGCGCTTCGACGCCCTGTTTCCGCGCGGCTACGGTCTGATCGAGCATCTGTCGCCGGACAAGGTGCCGGTTGCGGCAGCCAACATCCGCCGCATCGCCAGCGACTGCGGCGTCGACATTTCCTGACGCCAGGGCCATCTCAGTCGTCGTCGCGACTGGGCACCGGGCAGACCCGCCAGGTGTGCCCGAGGGTGTCGAGCAATCGCTGCACTCCCTCCAGCGGCACTGACAGCGTCGCCGTGTTCACCAGCGGATGACAGTGCAGCGGCAGCCCCGCATCCCACACGGCGGTGTCGATGATGATCTCGACCTCGCCCGCTTTGGCGTTGACGACGCCAAGCAACGTCACCGCCCCCGGCGTGACCCCCAGGATCCGCTGCAGACGCTCCGGGGAGGCCATACCCAGCTTGCTCACTTCGAGGCTGCGGGCCAGCCCCTGCAGGTCGACACGTGCCTGTGAGCCGACAACGACGAGGAAGTGACGCCGCCCCTTATTGTCGCGCAGAAACAGGTTCTTCGTATGCACACCTGGAAGGGGTGGCACCAGCTTCTCCGCCTCTTCGTAGGTGAATACGGGCGGGTGCTCGACCCGTTCACAGGGGACGCCGACATCCTGCAGGAGCCGATACAGTTCGGCTTCTGTCATACCCCCTCCGTCACTCTTTTTCACCGGTGACGAGCAGAATCTGCTGTCCCTGCTCCACGCGGGCGCCCCAGGCCTGCGACGCGACGATGCCGTCGACGCCGGCAACAACCTCGAAGGGATCCTCGTCCAGGCGGTAGAAGTCATGCAGCAGGCCCGCGGTGGTGCCCTTGGCCACGATCTCACCACAGTCGAACAGGGGCTCGTAGTGGCCGGGATAGGGGGCCGTCACCGATGCTGATTTGCCCACCAGCATCTGTGTGCCGTCGGCGTGGTGGCCAATGGGCTCGATTGTACCACGCAATTGGCCGTTGTGAATGGCTGCTGCCAGCACTCCCTGGCGTGCGTAGCGCACGCCGCGCACATCGACGGCTGACCCGTGTCCCAGTTCCGTGGCGATGGCGAGCTTGCCGAGATTGGTCGCGTCCTGGAACAATGCACCGGTGATGCCGCCGGCGGCTCCGGCAGATGAGTTCATGACGATGCGCGTGCCGAACCAGCGCGCCATCTGCTGACCGCGAGCGTCGATCTCAGGGTCGTCGTGCCCGTACCAGACCGCCCAGTGGATGAAGCGCGCTACTTCGCCGCCGGAGTGCAGGTCGATGGAAATATGCGCATGCGGCCAGATGACGGTGCGCACGAATTCGACGATGCGGTGTGTGATACCCGCCATGGCCGGGGTCGTGCCGGCGCCCTCCACCCACACGCGGTTGAGATTGAAGCCGTCATCACCGGTGCTCTCCCGCCGGCCGACACGGAAGGCGGCGACATTGAGCACCGGCACCAGAATGATCCGTCCCAGGACATCCTCGGTGCGAATCTCACGCAGCAGATGTTTGATGGCCACCGGGCCCTCGTACTCGTTGCCATGATTGCCACCGAAGGCGACGAGTCCTTCTCCTGGCTTTGCCTGCGGGCCGACGATGACGGTCAGGGGGATCAGGTGGCTGCCCCAGACGCTGGTATGGTTGAGGGCGATCCAGTAGTCGCGACGACCTGGAGACTGCAGATCCACTTGCTGCGGCGAGACGATGTCACGAGCCATGAAGAAATTCTCTGCTGGAAGGGGTGAGTGTCAGCGGTCGATCACGGGCAGCACAATGTGGGACGGACGCAACGCATCGTGCAGGACCGTGTTGATCGCCACCTGCCCCGCTGCTTCGCGATGGATCGGGCCGCCGGTGTTGAGATTGCGGTCGAAGCGGGGGAAACAACTGCTGGTGATGGATACACGAAGCCGATGACCGGGCAGGAATGCATTGCTCGTTGCCCACAGATCGATGTCGAAGCGGTACACCTGACCGGGCTCGAGTAACTGCGGTTGCTCGAAAGAATCACGATAGCGGGCCCGCAGAATGCCGTCGCACAGATTGCGGACGTAGCCGTCGGGGTGCACGTCCGACAGCCGCACCACCCAGTCGGTATCCGGTGCCGATGACATGGCGTAGAGCACGGCCGTGACGGGGCCCGTGACCTCCAGCTCTTCTGTAAGAGGCTCGCTGGTGTACGTCAGTGACAGTCTGTCAGCGGCGACGTGGTCGTGCACGCCGTCGATGATCCCGAGGGTGTTACCCCCCAGTGTCGCAACGGGGTGGTCGGGATCATACACGTAACTGTCGGCCGATTCGGCGCCGCATGGAGCGGTCCCTGACAGCGTGCCATCGTTGAGAGAGGCAACAGAGCCGCTCGTGCCCCCGTGCAGGTACCAGGGCGTGTAACTCGTGTCCGGCAGCGGCCAGTCGGCTTCGGCGCGCCACTCGTTGCGGCCCATGACGAAGAGCCGCACCGCTGGCTCTTCGAGGCTGCCCGAGTCCTTGCCCTGCAGCCAGTGCTCGAACCATGGCAGGCGCATCTCGTTGAAGTCCTGCGCGGCAGCGGCGCCGAAATCGTAGTTGCCGGCGGTCTGCTTGTTGATGTTGCCGGAGCCATGTACCCAGGGACCGATGATCAGCTTCTGGGCGCGCCGGGACTCTTTGCTACGGGCCCGGCGGCGCAGTCCCATGTAATTTTTCAGTGTCCCTGCCAGAAAGATGTCATACCAGCCGCCCTGATGATAGATCGGTACATCGATCTGATCGTGCTGCCGATCGATGCCCAGATTCCACCAGTACGGCCCGTCTTCCGGGTGTTCGAGCCAGGTGTTGTGCCAGTCGCTCAAGCCTTCGAGAAAGGGCACCGGATACAGCGGCAGTCGTTCGTACCACTGCGGCATGTCGGCCTGAATCGTGGCGAATAAAGCCTGTTGGCGAGCCAGTTCGTTGGTCGCCACCAGATTTGGCAAGTTGGTGGCAGTGATGACACGGGCCCAGTACAGGCTGAAACCAAACTCGTGGGCCCCGTCGCGATAGACCCACTCCCGATAGAAGTCGGCGGAGGATTCGCGCACGAACAGGGCTTTGAGGTGCGGTGGTCGGCTGAGGGCCGCCCGATATTGCGTGGCGCCGGAGTAGGAGCCGCCGTACATGCCGACGTTGCCGTCGCACCAGGGCTGGGCGGCCATCCACTCCACCGTGTCGTAGCCGTCGCGCAGGACGCCGGCGCCGTCGTCTCGGAAGGGGTAGAACTCACCCTCTGAGGCAAACCGGCCGCGCACGTCCTGGATGACAACGGCAAACCCACGGCGGGCAAAGAACTCCGGGGAGCCGATGGCGACCTCCGACCCACCCTCCTTGTTGTACGGTGTGCGTTCCACCAAAGCCGGGTAGGCACCGTCACCCACGGGCCGCGTGACATTGGCACGCAGAATCGTGCCATCCCGCATGGGCACAGCGACATTCTTTTCGTGTACGATCTCGTATTCGTGCGGCGACATCGACTCAGACCTCAACTGTAGCGAAAAGGTGCTTGATGTAGGCGATATCCTCGGCGATCAGTGCGTCGACTCGCTCTTCGTCGCTGTACTCGGCCGTCAGGCAGATGTCGCCCACGTAGGCGCGTTTTTTCAATTCGCGTACGGTGCGGGTCCATGCCGCCAGGCCGTGACGCCCCGTGGTCCAATGTTTCTTCCACGATGCCTCGGGTGCATCCGGGCCGTTGCTGCGTAGCCAGAAGGCGCTCTTGAAGTTGGCCACCCGCAGATGGGACCAGACGATGTCGATCGCCAGTTCCGGCGGTTCGCCGTTGAGGCCATTGTGGGCCTGATCCAGCACCGCACAGATATGCTTCGGATCGTAGCCTTCCAGCAGATGCAGCAGGCCCATGGCGTTGTTGACGCAGAAGTCGCAGTGATTCTGCACGCCGATGGCGACACCGTAGGATTCGAGGGTCGGGATCAACGCATCATACCCTTGTCGCAGACGCTTCTCCGTTGCCAGATAACCGATGTCCAGATCGACGGACTCACAAACGCGGATGATCGGCACACCCGCTGCAGCACAGGCAGCGATCGTGGCTTCATCCGTGGGCCCTGCCAGGGTGCCGATGCGGACGCCGTGATCGGCGAAGATCCTGGCTGCCTCGGGCAGGTCCCTGGCGATGTTCGCCGGCTCCACCTGGAACCCAGGGCGCACGGGGAGTTCGACGCCGTCAAAACCGAGATCGCTGACGAACCGGGCCAGTTCGGGCAGAGATTTGGTCTTCCACGGCTTGGTGAACACGGTAAAAGAGATGCTCATCTTTGCTTTCTCCGGGTTGTATGCAGTCCACAATAGGTGAGTTGCGACCGCCGTCAAATCGGCCCCCCCCACCGGTGACCCATTTTTGCCGACCTACGCCGCTACGGCTACCTTTCAATCTCTCTCATTTGCCCCGAATCGAAACCTCGTCATGAAGATTGCCCTCGTCGCCGGTGCCCGCCCCAACTTTCCCAAGATTGCCCCGATTGCCGCCCAACTGCGGCGCCATCCGGACAGTTTTGAGACGGTTGTTGTGCATACGGGCCAGCACTACGACTACCAACTGTCCGGAATCTTCTTCGAAGAGCTCGAACTTGGCCCGCCCGATCACTTCCTCAATGCTCGCAGTGACGCCGGCAAGGCGGCGCAGATGGCTGACATCCTGGGCAAGTTCGATGGCGTTCTGACTCAGGAGCATCCGGACCTGGTCGTCGTCGTTGGCGATGTTGATTCCTCCGTCTACTGCAGCCTGGGCGCCCGGATCCACGGCATCCCCGTGGCGCACGTGGAGGCGGGCCTGCGCTCGCGGGATCGGCGGATGCCCGAGGAGATCAACCGCGTCGCCACCGATGCCATCGCCGATCTGCTGTTTACCTACTCGGCTGACGCGGACGACAATCTGGCCGCGGAAAACGTGCCCGCCCGATGTATACACCGCGTCGGCAATGTGATGATCGACACGCTGTTGCACTTTCGTGACAAAGCACAGGCAGCCGATGCCATCCACAGGCACGGCCTGCGCGAGAAATCGTACGTGCTGGTCACCATCCACCGCCGCTCCAACCTCGAGAATCGGGATGTGCTGGCGGGGCTGGTGGATGCGCTGGTACGCATCGCCGCCGACACGGACATGTTGTTTCCACTGCACCCGCACACGCGTAAGCGCCTGGAGCAGGAGGGGCTCCTGCAACGGTTGGCAGGAGCACCGCGGCTGCGCATCGTCGAACCGCTTGGCTACGTGGACATGCTGTGCCTGATGGAAGGGGCGCAGCTGGCCCTGGTCGATTCGGGCGGCATCCAGGAGGAGACCACCGTTCTGGGCGTGCCCTGTCTGACGATGCGGGAAAACACGGAAAGACCCGTGACCATCACCGAAGGCACCAATCAGCTGGTCGGCATCGATCCAGACCACATCGTTGCCGAGGCACAGCGCGTGTTGCGCGACGGCATTCCCGCGGGCCGTATTCCCGACCTGTGGGACGGCCACAGCGCCGAGCGTCTCGTCGCTGTTCTTCGCGACGGCATTTCACTCCGATAGATAAGGGCCAAACCTTGCGTATTCTGATCACTGGCGGTGCCGGCTTTATCGGTTCGCATCTGTGCGAACGGTTCTTGGCCGACGGCCACGAAGTCGTCGTCATGGACAACCTGCTCACCGGCCGAATTGACAACATTGCCGCGCACCTGGGCAATTCGAAGTTCCGCTTCGTGCAGTATGATGTCACCGAGTACATGCATGTCGATGGCGATCTCGATTTCATTCTGCATTTCGCCAGCCCTGCGAGCCCGGCCGATTTCGAACGATTCGGCATCCGCATTCTGAAAGTGGGTTCCCTCGGCACGCACAAGACTCTGGGGCTGGCCCGGGCCAAAGGCGCGAAGTTCCTGTTGGCGTCGACGTCGGAGACGTACGGTGACCCGCAGGTCCATCCACAGTCCGAGGAGTACTGGGGCAACGTCAATCCCATCGGTATCCGCGGGGTCTACGACGAGGCCAAGCGTTTCGCCGAATCCATGACCATGGCCTACCATCGACTGCACGACATCGACACCCGCATCGTGCGCATCTTCAACACCTACGGGCCGCGCATGCGTCGCAACGATGGTCGCGCCATTCCCAACTTCATCACCCAGGCGTTGGCCGGAGAAGATGTCACGGTCTACGGTGATGGCAGCCAGACACGCAGCATCGGCTACGTCAGCGATCTGGTGGAGGGGGTCTGCCGCCTCATGGCGGCGGACGTCAATACACCCGTCAACATCGGCAATCCGTCGGAGGAACTGACCATGCGGGCCCTGGCGGAGAAGATCATTGCCTTCACGGGCAGTTCGAGCCGCATTATTTCCTTGCCATTGCCGCAGGATGACCCGAAGACGCGGCTCCCGGATATCACCAAGGCCCGTACACTGCTGGGCTGGGAGCCGAAAATCGGCCCAGACGAGGGTCTACAGCGCACGATCGACTGGTTTGTCCAGGAAACGGCCGGCGCCGGAGCGCCCCACTGATGCAGCTGACGGCACGACAGACGATCCTGGGTTTCGATCTCGTCAACGGCGACCAGCCACTGGCAGTCTACCGGGCCTGCGAAGAACTGCCGCGCCGCGACGCACCCAAGCCCTGTTTCGCACCGATCTACACGGCCTCCGGCAAACTCGTCACTGAATACCGGCCGACGGATCATACATGGCACACCGGACTCTACTATGGCTGGGTGCATGCCAACGAGGCCAACCTGTGGGGCGGGCCCTGGTATCTGCCGGAGACGGATAGGTACGAACACGTGGAAGGCACCCACGGTGTACAGCGGCACGACGGTTTTGACGACGTCGGCAACGCGGACGGCATCGCCCGTGTCCGTGAGCGCCTCACCTGGCTGGATGCGAAGGATCAGCCCATGGCCAGCGAAAGACGTGCATGGGACTTCGAGCCCTGCGACGGGGGCTATCGCTGGCGCATCGAAACCGCCATCTGTCCCACGGGCGGACCGCTGGTTCTGGCGCCATCGCGCAAGAGCCAGTACAGCGGGCTCGAACTGCGTATGGGACCACCCTTTGCCAGCACCGAGGCACCGGCGACACACCAGTGCAGTGAAGGCCGCCGGGGACACGAAGCCATCATGGGCCAGTCGGCTCGCTGGGTTGGTGCCGCCGGCGCGGCTGGGGGCATGGTGGCTCTCTTTGATCATCCGACCAATTCACGGCATCCGGTTCCCTGGTTCACGCGCGCGAACCTTCTTGGTGCCGGGCTGTTGATGAACGAGGATCTTACGGTGGAGCCAGGGAGCACGCTGCGGCTGAAATACCGGTTCCTCGTGCTCGACGAGCCCGTCGCCGCGTCGCGTCTGCACAGTGAGTTCGCCGATTTCGCCGATGACGCGCGCACCGAAGTGTGATGCAGTCCTGGTGAATGTGCCCGGCTCAGAGACCGCCGCCGAGGATCGCCTGCAGCGCGAGGCTGACTTCCACGATGACGCGTTCTCCAGCAACAGCCGAGAGGCGGCAGGCAAGTACTACGCCACCGTCGCCGCCGCCAAAGCTCACTACCAGGAGTTGATCCTCCGCGACGCCGGCGGCCGTGCCGTCCTGGAGTACGGTTGCGGGCGCGGCAGCGCCGCTTTCACACTGGCACAGCAGGGCGCCGGGGTGACCGGCATCGACATTTCCCAGGTCGGCATCCACGAGGCCCAGGCCCAGGCACGGGCCCTCGGCCTGCAGGAAAGTCTGCACTTCCGGCAGATGGACGCCGAGGCTCTCGATTTCGATGACGGCAGCTTTGATCTGGTCTGCGGCAGCGGCATTCTGCACCATCTGGATCTGGATCGGGCCGTGGCCGAGGTCCTTCGTATTCTGCGTCCTGGGGGCCGCGCCGTGTTTTTCGAGCCTCTCGGGCACAATCCGTTCATCAATCTGTACCGACGGCTGACACCGGCGATGCGCTCTGCCGATGAGCACCCCTTGTCCATGACGGACCTGGCGCGGATCACCAGCAATTTCACCTCGTCACAGGTCGCTTTCTTCGGACTGTTCACCCTGCTGGCGGCCCCCCTGCGACCGGGCCCGGGCTCCACGGTCCTGCGGACTCTGGAGTTCATCGACCGCGTTGCCTTGCGTCGCCCCTGGCTGCAGCGTCATGCCTGGATCGTTGTGACGCACCTGACCCGGTCCTGAGCCCGCTACCCCCACCCGTCAGCTGGTGGGGGTCGGTGCCAAGGCGCCCCCATCGGTTTCGTCGGCGTCCTCGTATCCGTAAAACTGCCGCACGTTCCCCAGGATCAGCATCGTTGTCGGCACGCCGATCAGGATGATCGCCGTGGAAAAGAGAATGCCGAAACCCAGGCTGACGGCCATGGGTATGAGGAACTGCGCCTGCACGCTGCGTTCCAGGATCATTGGCAGCAGACCGAAGAACGTTGTCAGCGATGTCAGCAGAATGGCACGGAACCGCTGCCGGCCCGCCTCCATGAGGGCTTCGCGCCGATCCATGCCTGCATCGACCAACTGATTGTAGAAACTGAGCAGCACGAGGGAATCGTTGACCACAACGCCGGACAGGGCGACGATGCCGAACATGCTCAGCAGGGCCAGATCCAGCCCCATGATGACGTGTCCCCACACGGCGCCGACCATGCCGAAGGGGATGGCGAGCATGACGACAAGGGGCTGCGTGTAGGAGCGGAAGGGAATGGCCAGCAAGGCATAGATGATGAACATGGCGACGATGAAGCCGCGACCGAGACTGGCAAAGGAATCCTGGCGCTCGCGCTCCTGTCCCTCATAACTGAAGGACAGCCCTGGATAGTCCTGCTGCAGCGTTGGCAGAAAGCGGTCGCCCAGATCACCATTGATCTCGTCCGCATTGGCCATCTTTTCGTCGATGTCGGCACGGACGGAGACGACGCGGTGGCCGTCGGCACGCAGGATGTTGGCATACCCCCGGCCGATGGCGACCTCTGCCACTTCCGAGAAGGGGACTTCCGTGCCATCCGGTGTGCGAATGCGCATCTGTTCGACGTCGGTCAGGGACCGCCGTTCACTCTCCGGATAGCGGATCATGACGCGCACGTCGTCGCGGCCCCGCTGCACACGCAGCGCCTGATCACCATAGAAGCCCTGTCGAACCTGGCGCCCCAGATCCGTCAGCGTCAGTCCCAGTGTGCGGGCGCGGTCCTTGAGAGCCAGCTTCATCTCGACCTTGCCCTCCTGGAAACTGTCCTGGATGTCGCTGGTGCCAGGATAGTTGCCGATTTCAGCTTTGAGACGCTCCACCGCCATCAGGAGTTGATCGAAGTCCTTCGATGACAGTTGGATTTCTATGTCATTGCCGGCCGAAAACAGCGACGAGGTGAAGGTGATCGACTCCGGTCCGGCGATCTCACCAAGCGTCTCTCGTACCCGGCGGGCGATTTCGTCGCTGCCCACATCCCGTTCCTCCGAAGGCAACAACTCGATGCCAATCTCGGCCAGGTGGGCACTGCTGCCGCTGCCTCCTGTGCTCATGGGCATGGCCCGCGCCAGGGGCTGGGCCCCGATAAAGCTGAAGACATTGCGAAACAGGGAGGGTTCGTCGGCGCCGCCGTTGGCGTCGAACTCGTCGCGCACCTGCAGAGCGGCTCGTTCCACCTGCCTGACGACGGCCTCGGTCTGGCCCGCTGTTGTGCCCACGGGCATGCCGATGCTGATCGTCACGTAGTCGGACTCGATCTGCGGCATGAAGACAAACTTTGTGTGCCCCCCCGCGATCCAACCGATCGTCAGCAGCAGGATCGCGATGCCCACGGCAACGGTCGAGCCGGGATGGTCCAGGGCCATCCTCAGCGTGTTGGTGTACTGGTTGTCGATCAGCAAACGCAATCGACTCGAGAACCAGGCCGTGAGATGATTGTGGAAGAGGATGAAGGCGAGCAACAGTGCGGCCACGACGATGGCCTGCAACGGACTTACGGAGCCACCGAAGGAGAACATGGCGACAAAGGCTACTACGGAAACGATGCCGATAACGGCCAGGCTGCCGCGCGACGACAGGTGCGCCGGCAGTATGAAGAGGGATTCCACGAGGGACAGCAGTAACACGGCAATGACGATCACGGGAATCACACCCATGAACTTTCCCATCATGCCGTCCACAAAGAACAGTGGCGTGAAGGCGGCGATGGTTGTCAGAACCGAAAACATCACCGGGGTGCCCACCTCGAGCGTGCCATCGATGGCGGCGCGGTGCAAGGTTTTCCCTTTCTCCCGATGAGCGTAGATGTTCTCGCCGACGATGATGGCATCGTCGACGACCATGCCCAGCGCGATGATGAAGGCGAACAGCGACAGCATGTTGATGGAGGCGTCAAAGGGCTGCATCAACACGAAGCTGCCGAGGAAGGAGATGGGAATCCCCATCATCACCCAGAAGGCCAGGCGCAGATCGAGGAACAGGCTCAGACAGATGAACACGAGGATGATTCCCAGTCGTGCATTGCGCAGCAGCAGGTCGATACGGCTGTTGAGGATGCGCGTGTCATCGCGCGAGTAGCCGATCTCGATGCCTGCGGGCAGGCTGCCCCGCAGTTTGGTGTCGCTGATGTATTCATGCACGGTCTCGGCAACCTGCAGGGCGCTCTGCTCACCGATCCGATAGACCTGCACCACGGCAGCTGGCTTGCCATTAAAACGGCTGATCAGGTCCGTGTCCTCAAAGCCATCGATGACCTGAGCGATGTCGCCGAGGCGCAGTTGGCTGCCATCGGCCTGCGTGAGAACGACGACGTCCTCGTACTCGAGTCCGGAGTACTTCAGGCCCTGCGTGCGGATCAGCACTTCGCCGGCTTCGTTCTTGACACTGCCTCCCGGCAGGTCCGCACTCGTGCGCCGCACAGCCTCCGTCACCTGCGCCAGCGACAGACCATGTTCGCGTAACGCGTGTTCGGAGACCTCGATGGAGATCTCGTCGGGCCGCACAGCGGTCAGTTCCACCTGCGAGATGCCGGGCCGTCCGCGCAGGTCGTCTCGCACACGCTCGGCGGCGACCTTCAGCGCCTTCTCCGAGACGTCACCGTAGAGCACAACATCAATCACCCGGTTGCGCCGCAGCATTTCACTGATGACGGGCTCTTCGGTCTCTGCCGGCAACGTCTCTATGCGGTCGACCTCGTTCTTCACATCCTCCAGGACCTGTTCGACATCGGCGCCCAGTTCCAGTTCGAGCTGGATGGAGGCTATGCCTTCCGCGGCTGTCGAGGTGATGCGGTCGATGCCCTCGATGCCAATGAGGCGCTCCTCGATGCGACTGACAACACCCGACTCGACCTCGGCGGGACTGGCGCCGAGATAGGGGACCTGCACCTGGATCACATCCAGGGAGAATTCGGGGAAGGTTTCCTTCTTGGTGCCCACCAGTGCCAGCAAGCCGCTGAGGACGAGAAGTCCCATGAGCAGGTTGGAGGCGACATGATTGCGCGACATCCAGGTGACAGGCGCTTTCATTGCTGCGACTCCTCGCCTTGCACACGAACCTTCATACCATCTGTTGCGCCGCTGAGTTGTGAGATGATGACATACTCCTTGTCCGTCATGGCCAGTCGCACCAGGACCTCTTCGTCCCGCACTCTGACGACGTCCGCCTGCCGCATTCGCAGCGTCCCTGCATCATCAGCGACCCAGACGACGTTGCCCTCGCGCAACGCAGCACGGGGCAGTACCCGCACATCGTCGACGGTTGAGCCAAAGATCTCGACATCGACAAACATGCCGACGAGAAGGGGGGTATCGCTGCCCACTCGGTTGGCATAGGGTGCGTCGACTTCGACGACGAGGCGCAGCATGCGGCTGCGGGCATCCAGTTCGGCTGCCGCCCGGGAGACCGAACCTTCCCAGGTGTGGGTACGGCCGGCATAGTCGGTATGGATCCGGGCGCGTGGTGCCGTCGTCAGAGGCGCCGCCGCCTGCCGGCTTTCCAGGCCCTGCGCCGGGGGCGTGACAGGGGCCATCCTCTGTGCTGTCGACAGACTCGCCGTGGGCATGTCGGGCAATTGTTGGGGGATCGTCAGCCAGGCCATATCCTCGTTGGCTACGGCAACGACGATCTCCGCCCGTTCGATGCCGTAGATGCGGCACACGGATTGATTGGCCATGACAAACTGGCCTGCATCAACCGACGTCTGGCGTACGCGGCCGTTGAAGGGAGCGCGGATCTCTGTCCGCTCCCGCCGCAGGCGCGCCTCGGCGAGGCCTGCCTCCGCCCCCAGCAGATCCGCTTGTGCCGCCCGTACCTGAGGCAGGCGCAGCACCAGCTCCGATGGTTGTGACCCCAGGTCCCGGTACTGGCGCACCATGTCCCACTCCTGACGGGCAATGGTGGCTTCCTCCTGGGCCAGTTCGAGCTGGTAGCTGGCACGCGCGACGGACGCTTCGGCACGGGTGAGGGCGAGATCGTAGTCGCGTGGATCGATTCGCAGCAGCACATCACCACGGGCAAAGAAGCCACCCGCCTCCAGCTGTGGCGCCGTCCAGATGATGATGCCCGAAACCTGCGGCACCAGATCGATCTCGTCGGTTGGCTGCACCGAGCCCTGTCCCTCGACGATGACCTGCAGACTCTGGGTGGGGGCAGCGATCGCATCAACAAGGGGACCCCGATCCGGCAGGATGCGGCGCTCCGGGGCCTTGCGTGTGGCGACGAGCCCCATGAAGGCGCCGGCGGCGACGACGAGGATGATGAGGGGCAGGAATTTCAGCAGTTGCTTGCTCAAGGGGTGTCTCCCGTGACGCCAATGGAGGTCGCATCCTGGGCGAAGGCTCCACCAAGGGCCAGATGCAGGTTGATTCGTGTATCGAGGCGCTGTCGCTGCACGCTGATGAGTCGACTCTCGGCGTCGAAGGCGGATCGTTGTGATGTCAGCAGGGTCAGCAGATCCGTCAGCCCCTTGGCGTAGCGCTGCTCGGCGAGCAAGCGGGCATCGGTCGATTGGCGCGATGCGGCTGTGAGGGCCAGCTCCTGATCTGCGAGTATACCCTCCGCAGCCAGTCCACTTTCGACTTCGGCGAAGGCGCGCAGTGCTGCCTGTGCATAGTTGAGCAGGGCGCGATCGGCACCGGCTTCGGCCAGATCGACGCCGGCGCGCAGTCGCCCCCCCTGGAACAGGGGCTGAGAGATGTTGCCAACGAGGCTCCAGACACTGAAATCACCGTCGAGCAGATCAGCCAGGGCACTGCTGGAGCGCCCCCCGGAGGCGGTCAGGCTGATCCGGGGATACAGCGCCCGATGCGACTCCTGCACGCGCGCATCACTGGCAGCCAGACGCCGCTCGGCAGCGGCCAGGTCCGGACGCCGGCGGATGAGATCTGCCGGAAGCCCTGCCGGGATCGAGCCCTGCAGCAGCGGCAGCTGTGCCGCCGATTCGAGCTCGCCGGCGGGATAGCGGCCGACGAGGATCTCGAGTTGACGCGTGGCGCCATCGAGTTGCAGACGTCGTTGATACAGGCTGGACTCGGCGCTCGACAGGCTCGCCTGTGACAGCAGCAGATCCAGAGTGGGGCGCAGACCATGCTCGTAGCGCGACTGTATCTGCTGGTTTGATATGGCATAGCTCTCGACGGTGGACTGGGCCAGGCCGACCTGGCGGCGCGCCTCGACGCAGGCGAAGTAGGCGCGCAGGGTCTGGGCTGCCAACGACAACTGAGCCCCCCGCCAATCGGCCTGTGCCGCCTGCAGATCTCCGAGGGCAGCCGACTGAGAGGCCCGCAGCCGACCCCAGAGGTCCAGCTCCCAGGTGACGGCAGCGGTACCGGTCCAGGCCGTCGATGTGGTGGACGGAACCGGCCCCCCGGCGCTGGGGAAACCGATATTGCTGCGCTTGGCGCGCGTGCCCGATCCGGTTGCGGCAACCTGCGGCCTTTGGCTGGCGCCGGCGATCGTCGCCTGGGCCTGAGCGGCGGCAACATTCGTCGCCGCGATCTGCACAGACTGATTGTTGCGCAATGCTTCGCGCACGAGTTCGATGGCCAGAGAGTCGTCAAAGGCCAGCAGCCAGTCACCTTCCACCGAGGCGCTGTCGGCGGCTACGACCCACGCAGAGGGCGCCACGATTGGTGTGGACCTGAGACGCGGTGCCGAGGCACAGGACCACAGGGTCAGGGACAAGAACAGGGGCAATATTCGTTTGCAGCCATTCATGGATTGACCATACTCGCTTTCTGTGGCGCAGGCCGCGTATGCGGGGCGCGGAAGCCGGCGGCGGCGAAGGTCGTCAGGTGCTGTAGAACCCCTTCACCATCATCAGGGTCACAGGCGCCGGCCGACATGAGCCGGATCAACTCACCGGCAGCATGAGCATGAGCCAGACTGCCAATGAGGAAGTGCAGACGCCAGAGAAGCTCCGGACGGGGCAACTGGGGCAGGGCCTGTGAGAGAACCTCGAGAAAGCGCTGTGCTGTCGGGCGGAACTGGCTCAAGACGACAGCCTTGATTGATCCAGGGTCGGAGAACACCCGTCCAAGCAACTGCAGGAAATGCCCTGCCTCCAGCCCATCTGCCGTCCCCCGAAGCCTCAGCGTTGGCAGCAGGAAAGCACGGAGGATGTCCTCCAGATCTGGCGGGGCGGGGGCGGCGGCGCGGATCGCTTGATCCAGACGGGTGATACGTTCCTGGTTCAGCGGCTCGATGCGGCGGCTGAAAACGGCGGCGATCAGGCCTTCCTTGGACTGGAAGTGGTAGTTGACGGCTGCCAGGTTGGCATCGGCGGCGGACGTGATCGTACGCAGGGAAGTGCCATCGAAGCCATTTTCGGCAAAAAGCCTCTCTGCAGCATCGAGCAATCGAGCCCGCGTCTGTTCCTTGCTCATCAGTGAAATCTCGGCAGGAGGATAAAACGAACGTTTGAATCAAACATACGTTTAATGTACGCGCCGTCACGTCGACCGCAACCGCAGAAGAAGCATGCGGTATTGGTTGTTCAGGTTGACAGCCTCCATGGACCCGATATCTTTCCGGCCTCAAGAACATGTCGGGCCCGTGAGAGAACCTGAGAGGGAGCTGAGGCGTTGAAGGACTTCGAATACACTGCCCCTGCAACACTGCGAGATGCAGTAAAGCTGCTGGCGGAGAAGGGTGAGAACGCGCGGGTCCTGGCAGGAGGCACCGACCTGATCGTGCAAATGCGCGGTCGGCGCTACCAGCCAGAGCGCGTCGTTGATATCAAGAAGATTCCAGAGGTCAATGAGTTGACCTTCAGCCCACGCAAGGGACTGCGCATCGGTGCCGCTGTCCCCTGTCACATCATCTATCACAACTCTGATGTCATCGAGCGCTATCCCGGGATCGTTGATGCTGCCATGATCATCGGCGGCATCCAGATTCAGGGACGGGCAACCCTGGGTGGCAATCTGTGCAACGCCTCTCCCAGCGCCGATTCGATCCCGGCCTTGATCGCCTATGGCGCGATCGCCGAGATCCAGGGACCACAGGGCAAGCGCAAGATTCCTGTGGAGGAGTTCTGTGTGTCGCCGGGGCGTAACGCATTACAACCGGGAGAGATGCTCGTTTGCATTCAGATCCCGCAGAGCAAGAGCAATACAGGTGCCCACTATCTGCGTTTCATCCCACGCAATGAGATGGACATCGCCGTTGTTGGTGTGGGTGCCTGTGTCGAGCTCGCGGGTCGGGGCAAGGCGCAGACCTTCAAGCGGGTGCGCATCGCTCTTGCCGCCGTGGGACCCACGCCGATTTTCGCCAGCGCCGCCGGCGCCTCCCTCGAAGGGCAGTCGGTAAGTGAGGAGAGCATTCTCGCCGCCGCCGAGGCGGCCAAAAGCGTGGCGAAGCCGATCTCTGATATGCGTGGCCCTGCCGAGTACCGCACCCACCTGGTGGGTGTGCTGACGAAGCGGGCCCTGATTGGTGCCGTGAAGCGCGCCCGCGGGGAGCACGTCCCCAATGCCGTGCAGGAACACGAAAGCGCCCACCCCGTTTACACGTTGTCGTAAGGACGAGATTCCGACATGAGCAAGATTCACATTTCATGCACGATCAACGGGGAGCCCCAGGAGTTCCTTTGCGAGGCCCGGCAGAGTCTGTTGGAGGTGCTGCGCGAAGATCTCGGTTTCACCGGTACCAAGGAAGGCTGTAACGATGGCAACTGCGGCGCCTGCTCGATCACACTCGATGGTGTGCTGGTCGACTCCTGCCTGGTGTTGGCCGTCGAGGCCGAAGGCAAGCAGATCGTCACGGTCGAGGGTGTCGCTGGTCCCGACGGTCTGCACCCCCTGCAGCAGAAGTTTCTCGAGCATGCCGGTCTGCAATGTGGCATCTGTACACCTGGATTTCTGGTGGCCAGCAAGGCCCTGCTCGAAGCAAATCCGAACCCGACCGAACACGAAGTACGCCACTGGCTGGCTGGCAACCTGTGCCGCTGCACCGGCTACGACAAGATCGTTCGTGCCGTGTTGGATGCCGCCGGCCAGGAGAACTGAGTCTCCACAAGAGTCTCAACGGCTACAGCTGCAACCCTGATAGGCTTAACGGTGACAGGCGCCGGACCCAACCGGGTTCGGCGCTTTTTTGTTCAGGTTCCTGTACGGAGAGGTCTGCTACCATGACAGTGTCAGGCAACGGTCAGATTCGCCACGGCAGCGATCGCACCTGCAAGGTTCCGGGTTCTCCGCCGATCCTCCTGGCCGTCCCGTTGGCCTGCTGACCGTGGCCCTGGTCTGGGTACCTGCGCCCTGGCGCGAGAAACTGACAGCAGGAGTTGTACAGGTAGAAGTGGCGGGCGCCACGGTACGACAGGTCATCGACGCCCTGGAAGCGCAGTATCCGGGCTTTCGCCAACGCATCATAGATCCCGGAAACGACCGGATTCGTGCTGATATGGCCGTCTCCGTCGATGGCGAGATCTCCCCCGAGGGGTTGCGGCGCAAGGTGGAGGAGGCGAGCGAGGTGCATTTTCTTCCTGCCATGAGCGGGGGGTAAGGCCGTGATTCCATTCGACGATTCTGCCCACGAGCGTTTTCAGGCACAGGGGTATCTGCGTCTGGGCAAGGTGGCTTCAGCGGCCCAACTGGCTGGTCTGCAGCAGCGCATCGATGCCATCATGTTGGGGCATGTGCGCTATGCGAACATGCGCTTGCAGCTGTTCGAGGAGGCGACGGGGCAGTTGCGGCGAACCATGGGGTGCCAAGTCCCGACGCTGTCCTACCGGCGGATCGATGATCTCGAACAGGATCCGCTGTTCCTGGCGTACATGCAGCATCCCGTTTTTGCCGGGATCGCGCATCGCTGTGTAGGTGATCATGTCTCGGTGTTTCGTTCCATGTTCATGAACAAGCCCGCCCGATGGCACCAGGAGTTGCCCTGGCATCAGGATGTGGGCAGTGGCTGGGGCATCGACACCGATCCGATCACCACGGTGTGGACGGCACTCGACGAGGCGACAACGGCCAACGGCTGCATGCAGATTGTGCCGGGCAGTCATCTGCACGGCGTCCTCAACGAGCGTCATTTTCTTGCCGAGGACGAACAGGGGATCTACGCCCGCCCGGAGTATGTCATCGATCTGCCGGCGTCGGCAGGGGAGGCGATTCTGTTGCACAATCTGCTGTTGCACAGGTCCGGTACGAACCCCACCGCCGCACCTCGCCGCGCCTTCAGTGCAACGTACATGAGTGCCGCCACCTGCACGCGGGACACAGGGCAGTCCTTCCCCATCCTCTTCGGCCCTGGTGCACTCGATCCAGCAACCGTCGAGGGCAAGGCAGCGGACCTTGTGCAAACCTTCTATGGGTGACCAAAAGCGGGGATTGTCTGCAGCCCAGGTGGCCTGGTTCCAGCAGGAGGGATACCTGGTGGATGAGGTCCTCTTCGGTGCCGACGAAGTCGAGGCATTCGGCGCCGCCTACTGCACGTGTCTGCGCGAACTCGAGGCGGCAGGCAAGCTCGCCAGCATCCGTGACGGCCAGCTGCCTGACGGCACATCGACCCAGGTGTTCCAGATCCGGGCGGCGCATCTGCAACACCCGCTGTTTTCCCGTCTCGTCCGTGATGCGCGTATTCTCGATCGCGTCGAGTCTCTCGTCGGGTCGAACCTCAAAGTGATTCTGTGTCAGGGCCTGTACAAGCCGCCGCATACGGGCGGCGAGGTCCACTGGCATCAGGACGACTACTACTTCCGTGTCAGTGGCGAGCGGCCGGTAGTTTCCTGCTGGCTGCCTGTCGACGCGGTGACCGTGGACAACGGTTGCATGTGGGTGTTGCCTCGACAACACGACCGCCTGCGCGAGCACGAAGCGCTTGGATCGGGTTACGCCATGACCGGCGTGGATGCGACTCTGGCAATCCCTCTGGAACTCGCTGGCGGCCAGGTGATGTTCCATCATGGTGCCATGCCGCACCGTACGCTGGCCAATACCACCACCCTTGGACGTCGGGCCCTGGCGATTCATTTCATGGATGCCAACGCCCGGCCCCTCGGGGGCAGCCGCGAGTCCGAGCCGGCAGAGAACATGCCCGTCGTCCGTGGGGTGCAATACGCTAGTTGAGGCTGCCGCCTCTGGCGAAGCGTCGGCTGCCGGGCGGCAGGACCTGCTCTCGAGCTTTATTGGAGATGCTGCGGCCAGGCTCAGCCAGAGCCCACATGGCCCGTGTGTACGAGCACTACTCCTCCATGCCGCAAACTGCTGCGCTCGTCCGCGGGCGCGTCAGCGTGTTCCCGTGGAACCGAAACCACCTGTGCCGCGGTCGGACGAGCCCAACTGGGTCGCCTCTTCCCACCGGGCCTGCGTCACCGGAGCGAACACGAGCTGGGCGATGCGATCCCCGGGCTCGATGTGCTGCTCCTCGGTGGACAGATTGATGAGAATGACACCCACATCGCCGCGGTAGTCGGCGTCGATCGTTCCCGGCGCATTGAGTACCGTCACCCCGCACTTGAGGGCAAGGCCACTGCGCGGCCGCACCTGGCCCTCATACCCCGTGGGGATCTCGAGGCGCAGGCCCGTGGGAATCAAAGCCCGGGCCCCCGGCGCCAGCGTCACCGACGCGTCGAGGTGAGCGCGCAGGTCGAGTCCGGCGCTGGCGAGTGTCTCATACGCGGGCAGTTCATTGGTGGTATCGCGCACGACGCGCACGACCAGTGCAGTCACAACGCCTCAGACACGACCGGTGAACTCGCTGCGCCAGCGATCGGCCAGAGCTCTGACGTAGACGGCGCCGAGCACATACACCGTGCAGCTGAAGAAGCTCAATACACCGGCGATGAAGACCATCAGCAGCCGCCGGGGACGGGATGGTTTTTCCGGCGCCTGGGCCTTGTCGAGCAGTTGCACCGTGGAGGTGTTGTTGTCCTTCTCGATCAGGGCCTCCGCCTTCTGCTCGAGAAGCATCTTCATCAACGCCGCCTGTACGAGCACGTCCTTCTCGATGTTCTGATAGTTGTGCGCCACCTCCGGGATCCGCCGCAGTGGCAGAAACAGGTTCTCCTCGAGAAACAGTCCTTCCAACAGAGCCTGGCCCGTCGCGGAGCGTGCGGGCAGGTCTACATCGGAGCCGTCGCGGATGAAGACGAGCGCCTCCTGGCGCATCAACAGTTCCTTCTCGAGGCGCTTGACCTCCGGGTGTCCCGGGGAGAAGCCGGAGAGCAGCAGACTGCGGCGCTTGATGACAAGCTCCATGGCGGCGCTCTGCATCTCCGAGGCGGCGCGAATGGTGGCGCGTGCCTGGTCCTCGATGGAGATCGCGTTGTGCTCCTCCTGGAAGGTCTGCAGGCGGGCCAGTTCGTCATCCAGCTTCAGGTTTTCCTGGGCCTCGAGCTTGGAGATGAAGCCGAAACGTGCACCTGCCGTCTCCTGTGACAAGCGGATGTTCGTGGTATCGAGGAACAACACGTACTGATTGGCCATGTCCGCCGCCAGCTGCGGGTCGCGGGCCAGGACCGAGATCATGATCGTGCCCTGCTCGCTCTTGCCGATCTCGGTGCGTTTCTCGAGGGCGTCGATGGCGTCTTCGATGCTGTCCGTATCGTACTTCGCCCGCAGATCGAAGTGTTCGACCATCTGCCGGCGCAGTGTTGGACTCTGTAGAATGGCGATGAAAATGTCGGCAGGGGTGCCCTTCTCTCCCAGGCGCAGGGAGGGGATCGGCAGATCGGACAACAGATCAGCAAAACCGAAGCCCTGCTTCTGCTCCTTTGGCGGCAGCAGCTGGACAACAGCCTCGTACTCTTCCTCGAGGGTGAAGCTGAGGGCGGCAGCGGCGAGGCAGACGACGATGGTGCCGCCGAGTATGAAGCGCCGGCCCGCGATCAGCGCCGCGAGCAGGTCGAGAACGTCAATACGAGTGCGGTCGGTGTCAGTTCGATTCATGATCAGATCGCACGAACGAGGAGAATGAGGGTGAGGGCTTCAGCCGTGGAGCGCATGGTCCCCTGCACGAGGGCCCACCAGTCGCGGTAGGCCTTTTCCGGGACCCAGATCTCGTCGCCCGGTTCCACAATCAGGTTGCGATCGAACTTCTCGCGTTGACCGGTACGGGCTCGGATCAACCGCGTACCGGATTTGTCGGCGTCAAAACTGAAGCCGCCCGCCTGCTCCAGATAGTAACCGGCGCGCCGACCATCTTCGAAATCCGTCAGGCCCGGTTTGAGGAATTGACCGCTCATGCTGACGGTAAGCCGCTTCTCCGGCACAAAGACCACGTCGCCACCTTCGAGGAGGATATCCTGGGACTCGTCCCCTTCGTTGAAGAGTTTCTCGAAGTCGATGGCAAGGCGACCCCGTTCTTCGCGTTCCTTGGATTTGAGATAGGCGCGTTCTTCCGGTGTCAGGTCGGCGAGTCCACCCGCTTGAACGGCTGACTGCAGGCGCGCCAGTTCCGGATCTTTGATGGCACGATGCTTGGTGCGGATGACGCGAGCTTCGACAAGGTTGGCATTGTCGTTGAAGCCGCCCGCCTGGCGCACAAAATCGGTGAGCCGGGTCTTGCCCCGCGAGATGCGGTAGCGGCCCGTGTAGTTCAGTTCTCCGTGGGCAAAGACCGTCGGCGTCTGGCGCCAGTCGGAGCGTGTGCGCACGAACAGCATGTCACCTGACAGCAGGGGGATGTTGCTGATGTCGGAGATCGTCGCCGTCACCACCCCGGTCTCCTGCTGGATCAGCGGAATGACCACGGTCGAGTCCGTGTCCTGCACGAAGCGCCAGATTTCCACATGTGCCAGCGTCGCGTCGCCGGCGACGCCCCGAGCCAGACGAATCAGATCGTCGATGGTATCACCCGGGCGGTACTCCTGGTCACCCTCTTTATTCACAGCACCGTAGACGAACATCTGTTGCTTGCGGAAGTCCACGTGCACGACATCGCCCATACTCACATAGGGGTTGTTGCGGATGTCACCCGTGGCGGCGAACATGGCCAGATCGATTTCTGCCATCGTGCCGTCGACGTGATGGACCACGACGGAACGTCGTGCTGTGGGCTGGCTGGTC